>JBKQKT010000061.1:0-6924 GCA_052147365.1 Candidatus Korobacteraceae bacterium
ATGCTGGATGCCACTCTGTTGCCAATGGCCGAGGGCATCCGCGTGCTGCGTCAGATTTGTGCCGGCAATCTAGGCGAGCGCGTGGAGATCGAATGCCAGGGCGACCATCAGAAAATGAAGAATGCCATCAACGGCGTGCATGACTGGCTGAAAGGCCTGGTGGATTATGTGACCCGCATCGCCAACGGCGACATGGGTGCCAGCATGGCGAGATCGTCGGAGCAGGACCAGATCCACGAGTGGCTGGTGCTGTTGAAGGGCAACATCGTCCAGTTGCAGAATGAGCTGGGGCGCCTCATCATGGCTGCAAAACAGGGTAACCTGCTGACGAGGGGCGATCCGGCGCAATTCAAAGGGGCTTATGCCGAGCTGCTGAGATCGGTGAACGAGATGCTGGAGGTCTTTCGCTCGACGATGGAGCGGGTGGCGCGCTTGAGCGGGCCGCTGTCACAGGCAGCAGCGGAATTGGGACGCATCGCCCAGGAGATCAGCCTCAGCACCGGGCAAACCGCGAACCAGGCGAACCTGGTGTCGGCAGGCTCGGAGCAGGTGAGCCGCAACATCCAGACGGTGGCCACGGCGGCCGACGGAATGGGTGCCAGTATCAAGCAGATCGCCAGGAACACAGCCGAGGCTTCGAAGGTAGCCGAGGCAGCCGTGCAATCGGCGGAAACCACCAACCTCACCATCACCAAGCTTGGCCAGAGCAGCGCCGAGATCGGGCAGGTGATTAAGGTGATTACTTCGATCGCGCAGCAGACCAATCTGCTGGCACTGAACGCCACCATCGAAGCCGCGCGGGCGGGCGAAGCGGGCAAGGGTTTCGCAGTCGTGGCCAATGAAGTGAAGGAGCTGGCCAAAGAGACGGCGCGGGCAACCGAGGATATCAGCCGGAAGATTGAGAGCATACAGTCGGACACCAGCGGCGCGGTAACGGCGATCGGAGAAATTGGTTCGGTAATCGGGCGGATCAGCGAGATCCAGAATCACGTGGCCAGCGCTGTGGAAGAGCAGAGCGTGACCACCAACGAGATCACCATCAATCTTGCCGAAGCCGCCAAGGGAGGCGCGGCGATCAGCAAGAGCATTGCCGCCGTAGCGGAGGCGGCACGCTGCGGAGCCGGCGGGGGTGTGGAAACGCAGAAGTCCGCCGAAGCAGTCGAACACATGGCGGAAGAACTGCACGAGTTGCTGGCGCGCTTCAAGTACGAAGCAGAGGAGTTGCCGGTTGGAGTTGGCAGATAGGGCATTCTTGGCCTCTATTTTGGCTGGCGGACGCGGCACTAAAGCGCCGCTCTACCCAAGCAAGTGCTGGCCGCTAACTCGTGCCAATGCCGAATTCCACTTTCGGGCCACCTTTGCTGGCGCAGAAAATTCTTAATGCGGAGCTTTTTGTGGTGTAATGGAGCAGTCGTAAACGGCATTTAACTAACGATGTTTATCCCATTTTCGTCACTTGGAACTTCCCGGTCTTCTGGCCGCACAAAACCGGGAGTTACGCCACGCAACTGGCTTCGCGTAATGCGCGATGTTGCCTTATTGTGCTCGGTTTTGTGTCTGACCGCTGCCTCCGGATACGCGGTGACGCCGCAATCGACAGCCAAGAAGACCACCAGCAAGACCAGCATTAAAACCCACAAGCCGGTTCATCACTACGCCGCTCTTCCACCCAGCTTCCATTGGCGCATAAGCCGATGGACCCCGATGTTCCCCGGGTCGCACGAACTGCTGGTGCAACAAAACCAGGAGCTGGACCGCGCACAAGCATTCCGGGTCATTAACGACATGGACCTCGTCCAGCATGAGCTTTCCCAGGAACTGGTTCCCGTCAACGAGACGGAAGCCCTGAAGCTCGCTGACAACCTGGAGAACAACCGGCGATATTGCCGTCCGTGGACGCGGGATTTTCTGCAGGATTTCAGCCAGGCATTTTACGAGCAGTTCCACACCCCGCTGACCGTGAACTCCCTGGTTCGCACTATGGAGCAGCAACACAAGCTGCGGCGTTCCAACCGCTTTGCCGCTCCGGAATGGGGCGATACCGCCTCCACCCACCTGGCGGGCGTGAGCTTCGACCTTTCGCGGCGCGGCCTGACGCCAATTCAGTATGCGTGGATCACCAGTTATCTGCTTCCGCTGAAAGAGGCGGGCATGGTAGACCCCATCGAGGAGCGGCAGCCTGTATTGCACATTGTGGTCTTCGATAAGTACGGCGATCGCTTGCGCGGAGCTTCGGGTGGTACATCAGCCTGGTCGGAGGCCAACGAGCCTACCGAGACGACCTACCTCAGCGCCGGCGGCAGCCAGCCGTAGAAAGCAGCTTCAAGTTTCCAGTTTCAGACCCTATATTCCTGAATATTCCTGGCCTTAACCCTGTCGAACTTGCAACGCGAAACCTGAAGCTCGAAACTTGAAACTGCCTCACTTCAGCGCCATCACCAGCAATTTCCGCTCAGTCATATCTTCAATTGAATAGCGCAGTCCCTCGCGGCCGAGGCCCGAATCCTTCACGCCGCCGTACGGCATCTGGTCGACTCGGAAGCTGGGCACGTCGCCGATCATCACACCTCCGACCTCCAGTTCGTCGAATGCCGTCTGGATGAGCACCGCATCGCGCGTGAACACGCCTGCTTGCAGTCCATAAGGCGAGTCGTTGACGGAGCGCACGGCTTCGGGAAATTCGTCATAGGGTTCGACGGTCACCACCGGAGCAAAAATCTCTGCGCAGTTCACCCGCATGTTGGGCAACGTGCCGGTGAGCACGGCTGGTTCAACCACGGAACCTTTGTGGCCGCCACCACACAGGAGCTTCGCCCCGCCTTTCACAGCTTCGTCAATCCATTCACTAACGCGAACCGCATCCTGCTCGCGAATGAGCGGTGGAACGTCGGTATCTTCCGCCATAGGATCGCCGACTTTCAGCTTGCGCACGCCTTCGAGTAGGAGGCCGGTGAACTTGTCGAATACGGGTCGATGCACCAGGATGCGCTGCACCGAGATGCAGGTCTGTCCGGCATAGGAGAATCCGCCTGCCACGCAGCGGTGTGCTGCATGCCCAAGGTCGGCATCGCTATGCACGATCACTCCGGCGTTGCCGCCCAGCTCCAGCGTGACCCGCTTCTTGCCCGCCTTGGATTTCAGTTGCCAGCCCACCGCCGCGCTGCCAGTGAAGGTCAGCAGCTTGATGCGATCGTCGGCGACCAGCAAAACGGCGTTGTCATTGGAGAGCGGCATCACCGCGAAGGCGCCTTCCGGCCAGCCCGACTCGTGGACAATCTCGGCCAATATTAGCGACGAGACCGGCGTCTGCGGCGCCGGCTTGAGGATGAGCGGACAGCCGGCGGCAATCGCGGGCGCCACTTTGTGGGCCACCAGATTGAGCGGAAAATTGAACGGAGTAATGCCGAACACAGGGCCGAGCGGGAAGCGGCGCACCAGGCCCCAGCGCCCAGCGGTAGACTCAAGGGTGTCGAGCGGGATGTACTCCCCGTAAATACGCGTGCTCTCTTCGGCTGCGATGTGAAAGGTGTTGATGGCGCGGTCCACTTCGATGCGCGCCGTCTTGATCGGCTTGCCGGCTTCGTGACAGATGGTGCGTGCGAACTCCTCGCGCCGGGTGTTGATACCCTCGGTGATCTTTCGCAGAATGACGGCACGCTGGTATGACGGCATCTTGCGCGTGACCGCAAAGGCGCGGACGGCGGAGTCGATGGCGACCTCGACATCATCTCGCTCCGCCTCATAGATGACGGCAACTACACTGCGGTCGTAGGGCGACGTCACCACCACGTCCCGGCCATGCGTCACCCAGTTGCCGTTGAGGTAGAACCCGAAGCTGCGCGTGGGAATAGCTGTCGTGTGGCCCATACGTCACCTCTCTGCGAATTCGATGCCGATGGCAATCATCGCGCATGTGCATAGGGGAATTCAATGGGTCGAACGCCCTCTTCTCTGTTGGGAACCCATACTTAACGGTGTCCACGTGGCCTTCCCCGCGCCGTCCCGCTTGCGTCTCACAACTTTGAAGTTGCCGGCGCGATTCGGAGCCGCGCTCTAAGCACTCAATGCTCGGCACTTTTGTGACACCTTGTCCTACGGCTAAAGTATTTACTTGACTTGATTTGTCCGTTGGAGGAAAGTGCTACCTATTCATTAAAGGACGATGACAGTGTCGGAATCCCGCATGCGTGTCTTAGACGTCAGCCAGCGCGCGGCAAGTTGGGCGTTGGCATCGGCGCTCCTGTTTGCTGTAGCAGTCCTCCCGGCCCAGACATTGGAAGCACAGACCTTCAGCGTCATTCATAACTTCACCGGAGGGGCGGACGGGGGCAGCCCATTTGCCGGCCTGACCATGGACAAAGCAGGAAATCTTTACGGCACGACCGCGTTCGGCGGAAGCGGTAATGGCACAGTCTTCAGGCTGGTATTTAAGAATTCCCATTGGGTCTTTCAGCCACTGTACAGCTTTGCCGGCGGTACTGACGGGGCTAATCCACAAGCCAGGGTGATTGTCGGACCAGACGGGGCCCTATATGGTACGACACAGTATGGTGGCGCGGGATACGGAACGGTCTTCAGACTCTCACCGCAACCAACCGCCTGCAAGACCGCACTATGCCCCTGGAAGGAGACCGTAATCTACCGCTTTGCAGGAGGGACGGATGGAGCCAATCCGTTCTCCGAGGTAGTCTTCGACCAAAGCGGAAGCCTGTACGGCACGACAGCGCAGGGAGGCACGGGAAGCTGTGACACTAGTTACACCTGCGGCGTGGTTTTCGAGTTGACGCCCTCCAACGGATCGTGGACCGAAAGCATCCTTTACAGATTTACCGGAGGCAGTGACGGCGGAGCGCCCGCCGCTGGTCTGATCTTCGACAGTTCCGGCAACCTTTATGGGACGGCAACCGTTGGCGGTCTCAATAACCAGGGTACGGTGTTCCAATTGACGCCGGAAGGCTCCGGCTGGGCCGAAAATGTTCTCCACAGCTTTATGGGAACCGACGGCTACCAACCTGAGAGTAGCCTGATCTTTGACCAGCAAGGCAATCTCTACGGTACCACTATCTATGGTGGATCGACCTATGGGAACTTGCCGGGCGGCGGCGTGGCCTTCGAGTTGATGCCCTCGGGTGGCAAGTGGACGGAAACCTTGCTTTACAGCTTTGGCGCGCAGGATGGCGACGGAATCAATCCCTATGACAGGCTGCTTATGGACGCGAACGGCAATCTTTACGGCACGGCGTCCGCGGGTGGTCCGGACGGCATCGGCAACATCTTCAAGCTAACAAATAGCGGCGGCGAGTGGGCCGCGGCCGTGCTGCACAACTTTACGGATGGCAGCGACGGAGCACATCCATTCGGCGGCCTGATCTTCGACGCAAAAGGTAATCTTTACGGCACGACAGATAGCGGTGGTACAGATGGTTTCGGCGTCGTGTTTGAAATCACGCCGTAGAACAATTGCCGGAATGAGTTGCCCTTGTCGCTTGCCAATTGCGGGTCGCTCACTTCCTTTCCGGAATGCTGAAATCCACGGGCGGCTTGATGTCATAGGTTCTCGCAAAGTTGGTCTGATTGAGGGAGAAACTCAGCCGCCCGCGCGAGTCAATGAACGCCAGCGGGCTGCCTATCGCGACATCCCCGAAGGTCTTCACAAACGGCAGATCGAATTCGCGCGCGCCCAGCGTGAGGTGCAACCTGTCGCCATAGTTGTAGCCGAGCCTGGCGAATTCTTCGTGGCTGACGTTGGTGATGAGATTGCCAAACGGCCCGTCGGTGCCGATGACTTGCCCCCGCAGCACGCCATTGGCAATGCTCGGCTGCGTGAGCGGTAAACGGACCAGCTCGCTGACCGGCATTTCCGGGCCAACCGCGGTCCAATCCTCGCCGCGTGCCAGGTGACCGCCCACAGGCGAGAAGACATCGCGGCCGTGGAAGGTGGATGAGATGGCGTTGCCGAGCATCCACTTGGGATTGCTGATGACGCGGACCGCTTCTATTCCCTCCCGGTTCTGCACATACGTCAGCAGTCCGTTGTCGGGCAGCACGTAGTAATTGCCCTTCCTGGATCTCGCCACAATGGCTTTGCGCGAAGTGCCAACGGTCGGGTCGATGACGATTACAAAAACCGTACCCTGCGGAACATAATCGCTGATCCCGTCGAGATAGCGCGCACCCTCGAGGATGGAAAAGGGCGTGACCTCGTGGCTGATGTCCAGTATCTTGACATCGCGATCGATGTTGTACATGACCTGCTTGCAAATGGCGACGGAGTCGTCAAGCAGGCCGAAGTCGGTCATGAAGGCGATTTCGTTGGGATGGCCGATCGTGGCCTGCTCAGCGGCCAGCAGCAGCGACGAGCCGAGCACCAGGAATACGAGGAGGCAGGATTTCCGCAGCAACAAGAGGTTCACCTCGATGGGGGGTATTGGGGGAAGATTATAGTCGCGCCCGTTGGACTAGAATCGGCTAAACATGGCAGCGCAGCGCACCATCTTTCATGTTGACATGGACGCCTTCTTTGTCTCGGTGGAGGAGCTGTTCGATCCCTCGCTGAAGGGAAAGGCGGTAGTGGTCGGCGGGCGGCCCAACGAGCGCGGAGTGGTATCGGCCGCGTCCTACGAGGCGCGCAAGTTCGGCGTGCATTCGGCCATGCCGTTGCGCACAGCGGCCAAGATGTGTCCGCAGGCCGTCTTCGTGGATGGGCATCCGGGGCGGTATCGCGAGTACTCGGCAAGAGTTTACGAGGTGCTGAACCGCTTCTCGCCCAAGCTGGAGATGGTTTCTATCGACGAGGCGTACGTCGATATGACGGGCACGGACCGGCTTCACGGACCGCCGATGCGCGCGGCGCATGCGCTGCACGAGGCGATGAAGTCCACCACCAACTTGAATTGCTCGATTGGCATCGGTGCGTCGCGCTTG
>JBKQKT010000062.1:0-9659 GCA_052147365.1 Candidatus Korobacteraceae bacterium
TGGTCGTTTCAGTGGTTTGTCTGGCTATTTTTTCGGTTCCGTTTGCTCTAATTGCTGCTCTGGTGAAGTTAACTTCTCCCGGACCAGCGCTGTTCATGCAAGATCGCATTGGCAAGAACGGACTCCGATTCTGTCTGTACAAGTTTCGGACGATGTACCACGACGCACCGCAATATTCCTACTCGCCCGGCGCGGGACAAGACCCGCGCATCACACCCATCGGACGGTATCTGCGGCATCTCAGCATCGACGAGTTGCCGCAATTGATGAACGTGCTGCTCGGCGACATGTCGCTTGTAGGACCCAGGCCGGAAATGCCGTTCATCGTTGAGCAGTACACACCACTGCAGCGCCGTCGGCTGGAGGTCAAACCGGGCATCACGGGATTATGGCAGCTTAGTGCAGACCGTGCCTTCTCGATACACGAGAATATCGAGTACGACCTGTACTACATTCAGCGTCGCAGTCTTTTCATGGACATTGCGATTCTCTTACATACGATGCTTTTCGCTTGGCGCGGAGTTTGAGTGACTCCCACTGTCCATTGAGTCGCAGGCCGGGAGCACTGACGCGATTGAGCACCTGAGAGGCCGAATCTGTACCGCAGGCCTGCGCGAAACATTTGACTAAGCATTAAACAGGTCAAGCCAGGTGATACTACCCGCCACCACGGAACCACACCTTACCGCCTTTGACCACCAGAGACACCCTCCTGGTCAAGGTCCACCTCCGGACGAAATGGTGCTGGCTGAGGTCTGGCGGATGCTGCGAAAGCGCAAGAACCTGATTGCTGTCTGGGTTCTCGCCTGCACACTTCTGGCGGGACTTTACATTCTGGTGAGGAGTCCACGCTACGAATCGACGGCACGAATCGAGGTAAGTCCGGCGGGCACCAACTCGATGGGTCTCGACCAACTGGCTTCGAGAGCGCTAAGCCCTTCCGATCCGACCATTCAGTTGCAAAGCGCGGTCGCGATCCTGCAAAGCAACACGATCGCTCTTGGGGTCATGAAGCAACTCAGGATGGCGCAGCGCAAAGACTTTGCCGGCCGATGGACGCAGCCGCCGGGAACCCATCAAGCCGAAATGTCACCGCAAGCGCGGGACCACTTGCTGGCTCGCTTTCAGAAGGCACTCAAAGTTGAAATCGTTCCCAAGACCGACATCATCAGCGTGCAGTTTCGGGCGAAAGACGCTGAGTTGGCAGAGGAGGTAGTCAACTCGACTGTCAGCAGTTACACCGAACGCAATTTCCGCAGCAGCTACGACGCCGCCACCCAGGTAGCAACCTGGCTTTCCAGGCAGATGGACGACTTGAAGATCAGGGCCAACCAGTCACAGGAAAAACTGGCTGAGCTGCAGAAGCAGCGAGGGCTTATCGGCGGCGATGAAAACGACAATATCGTCACTGAAAAGCTGAAGGGAATTGATGAGCAACTGACCTCGGCAGAGGCGGACCGCATGGTCAAAGAGGCGCGCTACCGCATCGCCGCCTCGGGTAATCCTGAACTCATCGCTTCCATGGTTCCCGAGCCCACGCTGCAGGTCTTGCGCTCGCAGCAGGCAGGGCTGCGCGTGGAATACGCTCGCCTGAACACCAAGTTTGGCATGGGCTATCCCAAGCTGACAGAACTTAGCAGCGAGATGACGCAAGTGGAGGCCGCCATCAATGCCGAACTGAAGAATCTGGGCGATCGCTACAAAAATGAGTACCTCGCCGCAGCTAATGCGGAGAAGATGCTGCGGGCCAGGTTCGAGGAACAGAAGCAGAAGGCCTATGACCTGAACCAGGGTGCAGCCCAGTACGCGATCCTCAAACATGAAGTCGATGCCACCCAGGATCTGTACCAAACCTTACAGTTGAAGCTGCGGCAAGCCGGCATCGTCGCAGGTCTGGCCTCGGCCAACATCGCCGTGGTTGAGCCGGGGCAAATCCCTTCCGAACCCGTGGATCCGCGGCCTGTGCTCGACCTGCTGCTGGGCGTGGGCGCGGGGCTCGGCCTCGGGTTGCTGTCGGCGCTCGGGTTGGAGGCGCTCGACACCACGATTCGAACCGGCGAGGAAGCCGAGAGGGTCAGTGCTTTGCCGGTGCTGGCGGCAATTCCGCAAATTGGGAGGCGTGAGTTTGGAAGGCAGTGGAAAAAACTGCCAGATGCTGAGCGCGCTGCCCAGTTGCGCTCAATAACCTTCAATAAGCCACGTTCACAGGCGGCGGAATCCTATCGCAGCTTGCGCACCTCGCTTCTGCTGGGTACCGACGGAAGGCCGGCGAAGGTGCTGGCTATCACCAGTTCGCTGCCGGCGGAAGGAAAAACGCTGACCGCAATGAACTGCGCCACGGTAATCGCGCAACAAGGAGCAAGCGTCTTGCTGGTGGATGCCGACCTGCGCGAACCGTCCCTGCATGAGGCTTTCGGTATTCCGCAGGATCCCGGGCTGAGTGGCGTGGTTGCGGGTACCTGTTCGGAGTGTGATGCCACGGTTCGACCCGAGGCGATACCGAATCTTGCCATGCTTGCTTCCGGCAAGCCTTCAGAGTATCCCGCCGAGATGTTGGCCTCCGCGAAGATGTTGGAGCTGATTGACGCATGGCGCTTGGAGTATGACCCCGTTGTGATCGACACCCCGCCGGGTTCGATGTTTACCGATGCGGTGGTGCTGGGCTCTCGTGCCGATGCAGTGTTAGTGGTAGCCCGCGCCTCCGTTACGACCAGACAGATGCTGCGTCACACCTGCGAGCTGTTGCAGCGCGCCAATGTCAATCTCGTCGGCGTGGTGCTCAATGGCGCGGATCTGCAACATCAAAGTGGGTACTACCGGTCGTACCGCGGTGCGTCAGGGACGGACTTCCGCCCGTGGACGTAGCTTGTTTTGCAGGGGCTAAAAGCCACACCTTTTGACTGCACCTATTCGGCACGACTGGAACAGCTTGCTGAAAAACTCCCAAGCAGATCCCTCGCGGGCTGAAGCCCGCTCGGGATGACAAAACTAAACGGCTTAGACGCGGGCCTGAAGGCCCGCTCTACCCGAGCATCGCGCGAAAACAACTTTTTCAGCGACCTATGGAAGTCGTGCCCTGACACAACCCCAACGCACTTTTGAGATGACTTCTAATCATCCGTCATGAAATGGATTCTTATGTTTACTCTGGCCGCATGCTCCGCTGTGGCTACGCTTCGGGCACAGGTCTCAGAGGTCGCATCCACTCGGCAGGATCCCGTTGCCGGTGTTATGCCCGCTGACGTTACAGCCCTCCCACCGGTTTCTGATCCATCGCAACCGTTCAACACGATTGATACTCCCAGCGGCGGAGTGCTGTTGCTGGATGTGGGCGATGTGCTGGAGGTCCGGGTCTTCGACACGCCGGAATTGTCGGGAAAATTCCGGGTTGACGGTCAGGGCAGTATCACCTTGCCGGTGGGAGGAACGGTCGCAGTAAGAGGCCTCAGCCCGGAGCAGGTGCAGACCGCGATCGAGCAGCGCTTCCGAAAGCAGGAGATTCTGCGCGATCCCCATGTCGAGGTTTTCGTGCTCGAGTACGCAACCCAGCGGATCACCGTCATGGGCGAAGTCAGGATGCCGGGGGTTTATCCCATTGGCGGAAAACGCGGTGTGCTCGACTTCATCTCGCTCGCTGGCGGCCCAACATCGGCCGCTTCGAAGACTGCCCTGCTGACACGCAGGAACTCGCCAGGGCAGACGATCACTGTCGACCTGAGCAGTGTTTTGGAGAGCGGGGCGCAGCCGCAGGTTGAACCCGGCGATCGCATCATAGTTACTCGCGCCGGGATTGTTTACGTCGTCGGCGATGTAGGCAGGCCGGGCGGTTACCTCATCGAAAACAAGAACACGATTACCGTGCTGCGAGCCCTGGCGCTGGCGCAAGGCTTGAACAAAACGGCGAAGCTGGACGCGAAATTGATCCGCAACACGCCCACGGGCCGGACAGAAACTGATCTGCCGCTGAAGAAAATCCTTGCCAACCAGGAGGCCGATCCCAAGCTCGAGGGCGACGACATCCTGTACGTGCCGGTCAGCTCCGCCAAACAGTGGACCGAAAAGGGCCTGACTTCGGTCTTGCAAATGGCCGTCGGTGTGGTGATTTACGGAAGGTTTTGAAGAGTGAACCCCCTCGCCAATCTCGGGAAGCAACGCGGACTGTGGGTGGCGGTCTTCGGACCTGATGGGGCGGGGAAGTCGGCGGTGATCAAGCGCCTGGCGGGCGACTCCTCGCTGCCGTTTCGCGGAACAAAACAATTTCACTTCCGGCCGATGTTCCGGGGGCAGTGGCAGGAGTCGCCGCCAGCCACGAATCCGCACGCCAGACCTCCACGCGGGCCGCTCGTTTCCATTCTTAAGCTGCTCTATTGGCTGGTGGACTGCTGGTATGGCTATATGTTCATTATTCGGGCCGCCCGGGGTGGTTCGCGGCTCGTGCTGTTCGACCGCTATTTACCTGACATCCTGATCGATCCCAAGCGTTATCGCCTGCCGAAGCCGAGCCTGCGGTTTGCCAGGCTGGTCGTTTCCTTGGCGCCCCGTCCCGACCTTTGCGTTCTGCTGGACGTGCCGTCCGAGATCGTACAACAGAGGAAGGCCGAAGTTTCCCCTGAGGAGTCGCAGCGGCAAAGGCTGGCCTATCGAGAGATGTTTCGGTCGCTGCCTAATGCCTTTGTCGTCGATGCGGCTGCGCCGGTGGAATACGTAGTTGGAAAAGTGAAGATCGCGATTCTCCAATCTGTAGAAAGACTGGCGGTAAATCGACCTGAGGGCTCGCTCATTGTTGACTTCTGATTTGGCCCAATCGGTGTTTGCGCCGTTGTTGCAGGAGCAGTCCGAAACCGCAACGCAGGAGTTTTCTGCCGTACCGGGGCAGGGAACGCCCCGCTGGCTCGTTCCGGTTAGACACCGCGAAATCGCGTCAGTCCTCGCGAACTGGGCGCCCTATCGCTTGACCTCGCGAGTGAAATGGGCCGCGATACGAACAGCTCATCGCGTGGGCTGCCTGTCCGCGCTGCCAGGCGCCAGCCCTGTCAAGATTCACGGCGTCGAGGACGTTGACTGGCGTTGCGTGGGTTGGAGCAGTGATATCGCTCCGGTGCCTTTGGTTTACGTGGGCACGCCCGGCGTCAGTCGCAAGGCAGTTATCCATCTGGTGAATCCTGCGTCGGGACTGTGCGATTTGATCGTCAAAGTGCCGCTCACCGAAGCAGCAAAAGCGGCCATCCTTCGGGAAGCCGACGTGCTGGAGATCCTTGCCGACGAAAACTACAACCGTGCGCCTCGGCTGGTTCACGTCGATCGGGACGGTGGCATGACAGCGCAAACAGCGCTCAAGGGCAGGTCCGGTGGGCGAAAGTTTAGCGATGAGTATTGGGCTGCGCTGCGTTCGCTAATGTTGCCCGGCGAACGCACAACCATCATTGGACATGCGATGGAATGGCAGGAACAACTGGGCACGGCCTTCGGTTGCGAAGCGGAAATTGCAACCATGGCCGCCGCGATGGCTGAGCTGCCCGATGCAGAGCCTGTGCCGGCCTGCTGGGTGCACGGCGACTTTGCTCCCTGGAACTTGAGGAGGCTGCCGGATGGCACAGTCGTCATGCTGGACTGGGAGGACGCGCAACGCGGTGGCTTGCCTCTGCAGGATGCATTTCACTTTCTCCACATGCAGGATTATCTCTTCGGCGCACGCCCAACCGCTCATGCCACGGATGTCGAATGCTTCGGCCAGGCAATCGGCATCCCGGCAAAGCGGTGCCACGAACTCGAGATTGCGTACCTTGTGCGCTCGTACTTGCGGCGGCAAGCCGTGGGTGAGGCCGGCCACTGCGGCTTCCTGCTGACGACGCTTCGTATTGTGCTAAGGGGCCACCATTGGTTCTTTGCTCCGAAGGCCGAGGTCGCGGTGGCCGGTGTTGCAGAGGCGGTGCGGATACCCAAGCCGCCCTTCTCCGCGCAAATTCGCTCGGATCTGTTCGCGGCGGTCATCGCGCAGTTGAATTCCGCCGGGGTTCCGTATTGTGTGTTGAGCGGCCACGAGAATCATGCTGCGAAGAGTTCTTCGGACGTGGATTTCATGTTTGCATCGCGCGACATCAGTCGCGTTGCGCCGCTGCTGGCGCAGGCCGCTCGGAAAACCGGTGCGAATCTCATTCAGGCGATACGGCACGAAACCAACTCGTGGTACTTCGTCATGGCAAAAGACGATGGCAGCGAGATCGGCTATTTCGATCCCGACTGCACGACTGATTACCGCGCGCAGGGCCGATTGTGGCTTTCTGCGGAGAAGATGCTGGCCAGGCGGCGACGGCAGAGGGACCTATATGTTCCGGCTGTCGCCGACGAGTTTACCTACTACCTGATTAAGAAGGTCCTCAAGCAGTCGATCGATGATTTTCAACTGCGCCGATTGCGGCATCTTTATCAGCGCGATCCATCGAACTGCCGAGAAGAGATTGGGAGGTTCTGGTCGGGGACTACAGTACGCGGCATAGAGCGAGCATTGGTAGCGAGTGATGTTGCCTGGTTCCAGTCGGCCATGCCGGGCCTTTTCGCGGAATTGAAGGCATCGGCTCCGGTGGAAACCCTGGGCCAGCGAGTCGTGCAAAGATTGCGAGATGGAATGCGAGTGCTGGATCGTATTCTGCGTCCGACGGGAATGTTCGTGATGGCATGCGGCGGGGAGAAAGCACTCGGGTTGGCAATTGCTGAGCGGCTGTTGCAGCAGCTTGCGCCGGCGTTTCGCCGTGTGGCCTATGTGGAGCCCCGGTCAACGTGTGTAAATTCGCTAATGTCAAGCTTACAGCTTGCTGCGAAAGTGCTCGCCGCGCGCCTGCGGTCTACACTCGTGGTCAGCCATGTCGGAGATGGCAAGATCCTCACTCGAAGCTTGTCATCCTTGGCTGCCCGCCTGCTCTTGCAGCCGGACTTGACCTTTTTCGTGGCAGGTGACAAGGCGAAACCGCCCGGCGCCAGTCGCGACGTTGATTTCGGTTTCAGTGCTCACAAGACCCGCGTGGTCCACCTGAACAGCGGCCTTTCGACGGGACAGAATGTGCATCAGGCGAGCCGCACGATTCTTCGCTGGCTGGCAGCGCGACAGGAGAGGCGGCTGTCTCTCATGCGCGAATCCTTTGCCGATCCGATGGCCGAATCGCTGGCGAAGAAGCTAGAACCTATCTCATAAATTAAATTGCTTTGTATCAGGGCCCGGCTTTAGCCGGGCCATAAGGGACGACTATCATCCGGGCTTTAGCCCCTGCAGACCCCTGCATTTGCAGGGGCTGAAGCCCAACCCTAATACGCGCTGATCGGCCCGAGTAAACTCGGGCCCTGATACAAAGCATCAGCCACGGGAGTTTTTCAGCGACCAGTGGAAGTCGTGCCCTGATACAAACCGCTTCGAGTTCTCGCTGAGCCTGGCGTTCTTCACGTGGTGGAGTGAACTATGGCGCGAATACTTTTGTCCGCTTACGCTTGCGAACCTGATCGCGGCTCGGAGCCCGCCGTGGGCTGGAATTGGGCCACGGAACTGACGCGTTTGGGGCACGAGGTGTGGGTGCAGACTCGCACCGGCAATCGTGCTGCGATTGAGGGCATGGGCCGCTGCGGCGTCAACTTTATCTACTACGATTTGCCAGGGTGGATGCAGTCCTGGCGGACTTGTTTCACCGGCAAACGGTTGTATTACTTGCTTTGGCAATGGGGCGCGGCCCGACACGTTCGCAAGCTTTTTCCGGAATCGCCGTTCGACGTGGTGCAGCATGTGACCTATGTAAGCATCCGATACCCCAGCTTTCTGGGTTCGCTGGGCATCCCGTTCTATCTCGGTCCAGTGTCTGGGGGCGAGAGGGTCCCTCCGAAGCTGCGGAAAGGTTTCTCCGTCGGCGAACGATTGCGCGAAAGGTTGCGTGACCTGTCTAATCTCCTGGTTCGGCTGGATCCGTTGCTCCGAAGGGGGTTCCGTCAGGCCGAGAAAATCATCGTTACGCGCGACACGCTGTCGCTCGTCCCGCAGCACTGGCGCCACAAGTGCGAGGTCCAGATGGGAATCGGCCTGACCGAGGAGTACCTGGATCAAGCAAGCGTGAGTTGGCCTCGTGACGGCCGGTGCTTCCGTCTTCTATACGTTGGCCGGCTATTGGAATCCAAGGGAATCGACATTGCCTTGCGTGCCATTCGCCAGCTTGTGCAGTGGCAGCTTAATGTTCGCTTCATTATTGTCGGCGATGGACCAGCGGGGCCAAGACTCAGGAAGCTGGCTGAAAGATTGCAGATTTCGCAATATGTCGAATGGGTCGGCCGCATCCCGCAACCGGCAGTTGAAGATTGTTATCACTCCGCCGACTTGTTCCTCTTTCCCAGCCTGCGCGACTCGGGCGGAATGGCGGTCTTGGAAGCGCTGGCTCATGGCCTGCCAGTGTTGTGCACAGAACTCGGCGGTGCGGGCATAACCGTGAATTGGCGCTGTGGACGAGTGTTGCCGGCGCTTGAAATCAGCCGGGAAGAATTAGCCGCCAGTTTTGCCTGCGCGGTGTCGGAGATATTGGTCACTCCCGGATTGCGAGACTTCTTGTCGGAAGGCGCCGTGGCCCGGGCTCGCGAATTCGATTTTCAGCGCCTGGTCACCTCCGTCTATCCAGCTTCCTTACGCCCGGCGGTAATCGAGAAGCATGAATACAGGTTGCAACTCGGAGCTCTCGTACCCAGCGATTCATCGCTGTGAACGGATCGCCTGGCCTTACACCCGTCTTTGGGCGATTAGCTGCTGGCGCGGGCTCATCTTCTGTTTGCTGTTCTCAATTATCTTTTTGCCTGAGTTCCCTCACGGAGACGAGGGTATGGCCGGGTCATTTGTCTACAGCAAAGCTGCTGCAGGCTTCCGTTTTATCGACGTTGGAATTCTGTTGCTCGCGTTGGGTCACGTCGCTACGCTGGCCTGCTCGCGGAGAATTGTCCTTCGCTTCCCTCGGGCGCTCGCGTTGCCGGGCATAGCGTTTCTGCTCTGCATCGTGGCCGGCATCGGGTACGGACAGCTCAAAGGCGGCACAAACTTCTTTTTCGACTGGCGCGCGCTCGCCCTCGGAATTTGCCTGTATTTTGTTTGGGCATTCTGGATGCAGACGCCGCTCGATGTTCAGAGCGCAGTCCGGCTTTTCGCGGTTTACATGGCAGCAGGCATCGCTGTTCTGTACCTGCTGTACCTGACGGGACGTGGGGACACGCTGTTCGGCATTGCCATCCCAATTTTCGACGGGCCTGTGCTTTCTGCTATCGTCTTTGCTGCCCTTCTGGCCGTGTGCTACCAAGAAAACTGCAAGCCTTCGTATAGGCTGCTCTGGACACTCCTGGCTGCTGCATCCTATGGGATCGTCTTGCTCTGCTTCCGCCGCACTTACTGGGGAGAGCTGGCGGTTGGCACCGTCATTCTTCTGCTATTCAAACAGCGCAGGATTCGCAATTTCGTGTTGATTGGCGCGATGCTATGCCTGGCAGCGGTAGTACTAGGAAAGCCGTTTGCCGCACGTGTCAGGAGCCTCGACTTAATGCAGGTGGACGGCGAATTCAGTGCCGACAATTCCGATCATCTGCACGACCTGCAGGACGCGTGGGACCAGGTGCGCGAATCCCCGCTGATGGGCATCGGGGTTGGCACC
>JBKQKT010000063.1:0-2518 GCA_052147365.1 Candidatus Korobacteraceae bacterium
CTGCCGGTGCCTCAGTTAGTTGTGCTTGATTCGCCCTATCGCTTCATCGTGAAGCCACTTGTGGATTACGCTATTGATGAGCAGACTGCCCACCCGGAACGCAATATCACCATGCTGGTTCCAGAACTTGTTGAAAGCCACTGGTACCACTATCTGCTGCACAATAACCGGCCGGAAGCGAGACGGGCACTGTTGCTACTCAACGAGAACCACGGCGTCGCCGTGGTATCAATCCCTTACCATCTGCGGGCGTGAAGAGATGCTCGGCATGATGCGGCGAAAAGCGTCTAGCTGCCGAACGCCGCGAGCGCCTCGGCCTCGTCATCCTTGACATCGAAGACGGTGTACAGCTTGGTAATTTGCAGCAGGTCGTGGATTTTCTTCGTCAGATGGAGCAGCTTCATTTCGCCGCCCTGGTTGCGCACCGAGGTGAAGGCGGCGACCAGTTCGCCGATGCCCGAGCTGTCAACGTAGTTGATGTCGCCCAGGTTCAGCAGAATGTTTTTGTGTCCCTTGCTGAGCAGGTCCTTGACCGTGTCGCGCAAAACCGAGCTGCCTTCGCCCAGTTTGATTTGTCCGCTCAAGTCAACGATGGTGACACTGCCTGCCTGCCGGGTGCTTGCTTTCATGCCCACTGGAAACCTCCTGAGTATCCGGGTCCTGCCCGGGAGCCGCTGATTAGTGCCTTTTCAATGTAGTCCGTTTAGCGGGAAAGAGCCAACAGAGGTCTCCCGCTTGCCCAAACCATTTCACTCCTGCGAGCTCCAGTTTGTCGGTGACGGCTGCATCAGGGCGAAGTGAAAACTCAACTCACCGCGGCAGGTTGGAATAAAGAGCATCGCGGATGGTGCCCATCACCAGATCCCACCCGTTTGTACCGGGGTGCACGCCATCAAGGAACATGTTGGACAGTCCCCAGCCGCTGGTATCCACCATGGGAGTCCACATGTCCACCAGCTTCACATTCTTAGGATAGAGCATCGGCAGGCTAGTGTAGGCCTGGTTATAGGCCGCGATCGCGGAACGAAAGTCTCCCACGTTGGAACACACGGGCGGAACATTGGAGACCAGAATCAGCATGTTGGGGTTTTCCCCGATGAGGTCCCCGATCATGCTCTCCATGCACGCGATATGCTGAGAGACCGGCACGCCTTGCAGCACGTCGTTGGTGGCCGCCATGATGAAGACCGCATTGGTGCTCGCCGGGACGGCCGCGTACACCTCCTGCAGGAGCATGGAGCATTTGTAACCGCCAAAGCCCTGGATGGAGACGTGCTGGCTGGGGATGTTGGGGAACGCCCAGGGCTGAAAGCCTTGCATCCGTTCGACCCATGAATGGCCGAACAGCACCACATTGACCGTGAGGGCATGAGGCGGAATAAGCGGCTGCAGGATTATCTGGGCGCTGGCGCCGGCTGCAAGCAGCATGACGAGGAGAAGAGTCGTAACTGTCTTCATGTAAATACTCCGAGCGGTAGCGGAATGGTTTTCGGCGAGCAGGAATCTATTCGCTGCCTGCGCCAATTTAAGCTAGGCCGCATCGCTTGTCTGTGACGCCTGCCGCACAACCAAGTGACAGCTTAAAGAAGAAGGCCGGCATCCAGTTCGGATGCCGGCCGCAAGCGAAGGTGCAAAGTGTCAGTCCAAGTTCCTAATGCGATACCTTCCAGACGGTACCTTTGCCATACTTCCCACAACCGTAGGCTCCGCCCCCACCAGTTGTGCCGTACACATTGCCGTTAGCGTCGACGCCGAGAGCACCGCTCGGAAAGAAGATGTCCCAGCCGCTACCCCACAGAGCACCGCCCCCTCTGATCGGAGGCGGCCCTAGCACCCCGACGCCACCCGCAGCTACATCCATCGGCGAGGCGCAGTTGTCTCCGCAGCCCAGCTCATACCACCCATTGGCCCAGTACACATCCCCAATGGCATCGACTGCCAGGTAGGTAGTCGACCAACTCGACCAGTTCGTGCCAAAAGAGCCAACCACGCTGAATACCCAGTTCCCGCGGGAGGGCGTGAGCATAAACTCCAGCACCGAGCCGGCAAGCCCATAAAGGTCGCCAACCCCGTCCTGAACAAGGCTATAGGGACCTCCGCCGTCGCTTCCACCGGTAAAACTGTAAATCACATTCTCTGTCCAATTGCCGCCTGACGGTGGGCGCACTAACTGGAAGACCACTCCGGCGCTGTAAGCACCTCCCCATCCCGTTGTCCCGTAGAGGTTGCCGTCGATGCCGACCAGCAATGATTCGGGGCCGTTTCCGTCATTCCCGCCGGTGAAGCTGTAAAGGACCGTCTCCGTCCAGTTGCCGCCGGAAGGCGCCAGCTCGAAGACAGCACCCTTTCCGTAAGCGCCGCCAGAGGTCGTCGTGCCGTATAGGTTGCCCTCCTGGTCGAAAACCAAGCCGCCGGGATTAGCAATGTCGTTGTTGCCAAAGGGATGGGACACCACACTTTCGATCCACGGACACGAGGAGCTAACGCAGGGAGTCGGGGACGGCCTCAGGCTGTAAAC
>JBKQKT010000064.1:0-4442 GCA_052147365.1 Candidatus Korobacteraceae bacterium
GACTCCTTGCTGGAGATTCATAGCGCTCACACCTTAATGCTTTGCCGGCAGCGAATCATCCGGCGCCGGGAGGCCAAGGCGTGCCTGGAGGCTCTGGCCCGTCTCGACCGCGGCACGCTCGTCAAGGCCAAGCGCGAGCGATCCTGCGAGGACCTGTTCTTTCATATCGAACAATGCTTGGAACGGGAATGCGGGTGTGACATCGCGGGTAAGATGCACACCGCCCGCAGCCGCAACGACATCGATGTCACGATGTACCGTATGGTATTGCGGCGAGAGATTCTCAAACTGGTGGCCGCGGTCGTGGAAGCCTCGCGGGTTCTTTTGGAGTGCGCGAGCGATAACGTCGCCACGCTCATGCCCGCCTACACGCACACCCAACCTGCCCAGCCCACGACCCTAGCTCATTACCTGATGGCTGCCGTCGAGTTTCTCGAACGCGACGGCGCGCGCTTGCGAGCGCTTTTCGATCGCGTCAACCGGAGCCCGCTGGGAGCTTGCGCCATCACTACCACAGGCTTTCCCATCGATCGTGAATACACTGCTCAACTGCTGGGTTTTGATGGGGTGCAGCCAAACTCGTACGGCGCGATTGCCGCCGTCGATTACCTGACCGAGTCCGCCGCGGCCATGGCCGTGGCTATGATCAACCTGGGACGGCTGGTACAAGACCTGCTGCTGTGGTGTTCAGCCGAGTTTGGTTTCCTGCGTCTCAACGATGCGTTTGTGCAAGTGAGCAGCATCATGCCGCAAAAACGCAATCCCGTGGCGCTCGAGCACACGCGCGTCCTGGCCAGCAAGGCGCTGGGCCAGGCTCAGGCGGTTCTGACCTGCGCGCACAATACGCCGTTTGGCGACACCGTAGACGCTGAAGACGACTTGCAGCCCATGATCCTCTCGATGTTCTACGACGCCTTGAGGGCTTTGCGATTGTTCGCGGGAGTGATGTGTGCGGCGGAGGTTGATAAAGAACGCTTGCGCCGCAGCGTCTCGGATAAGCCTCTGACGGTGACGGAACTGGCGGACACGCTGGTGCGGAAGGAAGGCATAAGCTTCCGCCAGGCGCATCAGCTTGTTTCACAATCTGTGGAGGAGGTGGCCGGCGCCTACACGCATCAGCGGCTGGTTTCCGCGCTGAAACGGCTGGCGCCCAAAGTGATCGAGCGCCGCCTGAAGCTCTCTGACCGGGAATGTATGAAGGCTCTGGACCCCAGGCACTTCGTAGAGATCAGAACCATCGAGGGTGGCCCGGCGCCCAGCCGGATGCAAGCGGCCATCGCGCGATCCCGAAAGGTTATGGCGTCAAACCAGGCCTGGGTGAAGAGGAAGCAGCAGTTGCTGCGAAGTTATCCGAAGCGCATCCGCCAGGCTGTAGCCGCGATTAATGCGACGGCGTAATAGGTCGGGGGGCACAAAACTATGCCATACGAGAACATCTGCTTCGATATCGAAGGGCCGTCGGCGATTGTTACGTTGAACCGGACCAACCGCCGCAATGCGCTGTCGCTCGAACTCATGCTGGAACTCATCGACTGCTTGACGCATATTGGCGGCGACTCAAGTGTGCGCGCCGTCATCCTGGCGGCCGCAGGCAAGGTGTTTTCCTCCGGCCACGACCTGGGCCAAATGGTGGGGCGCGACATCAATGAGTACCGGCGCATCTTCGACGTCTGCACGGAGTTAATGACGAAGGTGCAGTCGATACCGCAGCCCGTCATTGCCCAGGTGCAAGGAATCGCTACCGCCGCGGGGTGCCAGTTGGTGGCGACCTGCGATCTGGCGATGGCGTCGGACCAGGCATCCTTCGCCATGCCGGGCGTGAAGATCGGATTGTTTTGCACCACGCCCATGGTGGCGCTGAGCCGGGCGGTGGGGCGCAAAAGGGCTCTCCAGATGTTATTGACGGGTGATCCGATCGACGCCGTTACCGCTGCCGAATGGGGCCTAATCAACGAGGTCGTCACCGATGCTGATCTGGCTCAAACAACGCGAGAACTGGCCGCAAGGATCGCGGCAGCAAGCAACCTCACGGTGACGCTGGGCAAACAGGCATTCTATGCTCAAGTCGACTTGGATCAGCCCAAAGCGTACGCTTACGCCAAAGAGATCATGAGCATGAATTCGCTTGCTGCCGATGCCCAGGAAGGCATTGCGGCCTTCTTGGGCAAGCGACAAGCTTGTTGGACCGGCAAATAGTCAACTTGAGTGGCGCGGCCTTTCACCTTAGCGGTCGGCAGTTTTTCTTCTACAAGACATCGACGCTCCAGCCTCACATACCCTGTTCTTTTTGGAACTCAGGGGAGCGCTTTCGCGTTTTCGTCATTAGGGGATCTCACAATAACGCGGGTCTCCGACAAAACGGGAGGGCGCTCAAAATGCAAACGCTCTGGCAAGACATGCGCTACGGCCTTCGCACGCTGGCGAGCAACGCCGGCTTCACGATCGTCGCCGTCTTGACGCTGACCCTCGGCATCGGCGCCAACACCGCTATCTTCAGTGTGATCAATGGAGTGCTCCTTCAGCCGCTTCCATACCATAATCCCAACCGGCTCATGATCCTGGGGGAGAAGACGCCGGAGTTCGACAACATGTCCATCTCCTACCCCAACTTGCAGGATTGGCAGAGGGAGAACCGGTCCTTTGAGAGTCTCGCCGGACTCCGCTGGGCCGATTATGACCTGACGGGCAGCGGGATGCCGGAGCATCTGAATGGGAGAATGGTGTCAGCCTCTTTCTTCTCCACTTTTGGAATCAAGCCCGTACGTGGCCGTGATTTCGAGCTCCAAGAGGATCACATAGGTGCGGCCCGCGTGGTGATGATCGGTGGTGGGCTTTGGAAGCGCCGATTTGGCTCGAGTCCCGACGTCATCGGGAAGATGATCACCTTGAGCGGACAGGGCTGCACCGTAATCGGTGTTGTTCCGGCTGATTTCCGCTTTTGGGGCGCAGCGGACGTTTTCACGCTGCTCGGCCAATGGGACGATGTGCTTGCGCACTCGCGCGAGGCGCATCCCGGGCTGCGCGCCATCGGCCGCCTGAAGCCGGGGGTCAGCAGGGAACAGGCTCAATCAGACATGAACAGCGTGGCGGCACAGCTCGCGCGGGCCTACCCTAAGTCGAATGCCCATCACAGTGTCAACGTGAAACCGCTGGCGCAGGATATCGTGGGAGATGTGCGTCCCGCTCTGCTGGTTCTGCTGGGCGCGGTGGGCTTTGTGCTTCTGATTGCCTGCGCCAACGTGGCCAATCTGCTCCTGGCCCGCTCCGCGACGCGGCGCCGCGAGATGGCGATCCGCGCCGCTCTGGGCGCGAGCCAGGGTCGCATGATGCGGCAGGTGCTCACTGAAGGGGTGCTGATGGCTCTCGCGGGCGGCGCTTTGGGATTACTCCTCGCTCACTGGGGGACCAAGGCAGTCTTGGTGGCCATTCCCGGCGGATTGCCCCGCATGGAGGACATCGGTGTGGACGGCTGGGTCCTGCTGTTCACTTTGGCGGCTTCGGCGGCCACGGGCTTGATCTTCGCCCTGGCGCCGGCTCTCCAGATGTCGCGGCTGGATTTGCAATCCACGCTGCGGGAAGGAAGCCGCGGTTCCACGAGCGGGCAACACCGGCTGCGCTCCGCGCTAATGGTCGCCGAGGTTGGGGCGTCAATGGTCTTGCTGGTCGGCGCCGGCCTGATGCTGAGAACTATGTGGCACCTCAGCCGGGTGAGCCCGGGTTTCACTCCGCGGAACATGCTCACCTTCTCCGTGGGCTTCAGCCCCGCCAACCGCGCCACGCCGGATCGAATTCGGAACGCTTATCGGGAACTCACCGAAAGCATTCGCGCGCTGCCCGGGGTCGAGGCGGCAGGGATGGTGGACGATGTTCCGATGTCCGGCAGCGACTCCGAGATGCCGTTTTGGGTCTCGGGTCGTCCTCGTCCGAACTCACAAAGCGAGATGCTGTGGGCGCTGAACTACGACGTTACCCCTGGGTATCTCCGCGCCATGGACATACCTTTGCTGCGTGGGCGCTTCATCAGCAATACCGACGTCAAGGGGTCTGCCCCGGTTATCGTCATCGACGAAATGACGGCCAAGGGCCTCTTTCCCCACCAGGATCCGATCGGCCAAACTATCAGGATCGCCATGCCGGAAGGATTTGGCCCGGGTCTCGACGCACCGCTTCAGATCGTGGGGGTGGTGGGTCACGTGAAGCACTTCGGGCTTGACACCGACGCTGCCTCCAAGATCCAGTACCAGGTTTACCTGCCGTTTCAGCAATTGCCGGATCAGATCGTACCGATCGCTTCGATGGGCATGACGATGATGGTCCGCGCAACGGCGGACCCCCTGAGTCTAGTCAGCGCAGTCCGCCACCGCGTCGCTGAGAGAGATGCACAACAATCTGTTTTCGACGTTCAGACGATGGAGAAGATCATCTCAGACTCCGTGGCGGGG
>JBKQKT010000065.1:0-8878 GCA_052147365.1 Candidatus Korobacteraceae bacterium
ATTAGCCTTCTCGTCAGTACCTAATTACGAAGAACACAACTAGTTGTTATATGCAACCGGTTGCATAATACCAGCAATATTCTTTTTCCCATAGAATCGTCGCTGCTAAAGTCCCGTTTCTTGTAGATGTGTGTCGGCTTTCCGCAATCAAAAACTGCCGAACGAATGTTGATTTCAAATAATGCTTTCCGTGTAAGTCGCACTACAGGCGAGTAGTCCATCCCTGATTGCATTCATTCCGTAACTAAAGCTGAGGATAGGCGGCCTGCAGCGTAAGTTGGCAGCTCAAATGCCTTCATACACGCCATGCACGAAACACCGCATGCTTCTGCTCTGAATTGCACATTAACTGTTTGGAGTGCGCCAAGTAGGCGGGCGGCATGAATCGCCGAGCTCGCGCATCTGCACTACGGCTACCTGGACAGCCTGCGGCCTTGAAGTTTTTGTTTGAGACCAACAAAACCGACTGGTCGGTTGCACAGAAGAAGAGACGAATCTGATGTCAACAGCTCTGGGCTAAAACGAGAAACTTCTCCTGCCTGGCTGGAAGGCCAACGCGGGAGAGACTCAGCGGTGTCGCAAAGTAAGCGGAGCTGGCAGCAGTAATGTCTTCCGTCTCCAAGGCAATAACAGAACAACTGAACACTAGCCACTGCTTCTAAGGGGTTCCAGCATGACCACTCACTTCAAATCAACTCAGGAGGAGTTATGAATCGACTGCAGCTTTGCAAAGTAGTAAGCGTCCTACTTCTTGCATGTGGTTTAGCAAGCGCTCAACACATCACCACCTTCGAGGCTCCGGGCGCAGGCACAAGCTCCGGGCAGGGCTCCTCGGGAATAAGTATCAACCTGGAGGGGGCGGTTCTGGGATTCTACGCTGACTCAAACAACGTGGTTCACACCTTCGTATGCGTTTCGGGCTGCACATCGCCCCGCACCTTCACCACCTTCGAGGCTCCGGGCGCAGGCACAGCCGACATCGGTGCCAACTGTTTTGTCCCCCAGACTTGCCAGGGCACTTACGCTTTCAGCAACAACGCCTTCGGGGTGATTGTGGGTTTCTACCGTGACTCCAGCAACGTGATTCACGGCTACGTGACCGCTCCGCCTTACAGGACCTTCACCACCTTGAACGAACCGGACGCGGGTACAAGCGCCAACCAGGGCACTTTCGCGACGAGCATCAACCTGGAAGGGGAGATCGCCGGAAACTACACTGACGCGAGCGGTGTGTCTCACGGCTTCGTGACCGCCCCGCCTTATACCACCTACACCTCATTCGATCCCACGAGCTCCGTATTCACCCTTCCCGCAGAGGTGCTCGGCATCAACGTGGAGGGGGCGCTCACGGGAACTTACTTTGACGCGAGCGGCGTGCTTCACGGCTACCTGCGCGATGCCAATGGCACCTTCACCGAATACAACGTTACGGGCGCAGGCACGGCCTCCGGCCAGGGCACCGAGAGCTCAGGCATCAACGACCTAGGGGTGATCATGGGACCTTACATTGATTCGAACGGCGTGTTTCACGGCTACGTGCGCCTTGCGAACGGCGACATCACCACCTTCGACGCTCCGGGGGCGGGAACAGGCTCCGGCCAAGGCACCGAGCCTGAGGGCAACAACCTGCTCGGGGAGATTGTGGGAAATTACATCGACTCGAGCGGTGTGAATCACGGCTTCGTGCGGAGTCCTTCCGGCATCATCACCACCTTCGACGCTCCGGGGGCGTCAAAAAGCTCCGCTCAGGAGGGCACCATTCCAACAACCCCCAACCTGTTTGGGGAGATCGCCGGATTCTACCAGGACGCGAACGGGGTTTTTCACGGCTTCCTGCGGACGCCGTAGGCCCGCTCTCGGGTAAACAGGTATCACCAGTCGACGGTTAATTCTGCGGCACCGGGACGCGGGAAACCTGGATGTCCGGTGGGGGATATACGGACCCATAGGCAATGGCAATGACCTGCCAGCCTTCATGGCGCTGGCTGGCGATGTAGGCCTCACAGGCTTCACGCTGGGCTTGGAGGGAGTTAAACGACTGCTCTAGTCCCTCTTCAGACGACTTGCGAGTGTAGATAGCACACCGCACGCGGGATCGGGCGAAGAAATCCATCGCCAAAATAAGCAGTTTTATACCGGAAATCACGAACTTTACCGCTGTGTTGGCTCCGGTAGTGTCATGAGATCCCACCCAGTAAGCCATGTCTCCGTCACCCAGATGGATCCCGGAGCCGTAGATTGAAGATCGGTGTTTGGCAGAGAAATAGCCGGTTGCGAATTGCACTCCCAGGTTACTCCGGGAAGAGGGTCGGTTTGAATCGTAGTCGTGATTTCCCGGAGGCGTAGTGAAGGCAATGCGATTCTTGTCCAGAATCGTCCAGGCGGTCTTTGCGTTCCTCTCTTCATTGACACCAGTCTCGTTTACGCAATCGCCGATGCCGACTACAGCTTTGATGTTAGCATCGAAGGACGGTGTGCTGGATGTGAAAACGAACTTCTTGTTCTCGACGATCCACTTCATCAGGGCGGCGTAATACCTGCCCAAATTGTCGGGGCACGATTCAGCCAGTAACGGAGGATCGGGAATAATGGCAATCGTGAAATCGGCGCCCGCTACTTCTGCCGGAGGCGCACTCAAAAAGCGTGATGCTAGCGCTATCGAAGGTGTACTTGTGAGGCGTTATGCTGCCGCACCAACGATACCGCCCAGGACAGACACTCCAAACCCACGCCTGGTAATCTGTCGTAAAAGTCGTTTAGGCGTTAGCCCCTGATGTTTGATTATGTATTCCAGTTCCGTCATTATTGCGGTGCCTCAGGAGCCGAGTGACCTGACTCTGACGTCTCCGGCGGCGTGGCGTGTGAATCCAGGCCGATTTTCCCTCTCACCGAAGACCAGCATTTTGCCGCGTCGACACCAGAGCTTGCAACAGACCAACGAGTCGTCGAACGTCATCGAGACGAACGAACGTCTAGGCGATCTGGACCAGCCCTGCTCTTTTGGAACTCAGCCGAGGTATTGCCGAACTGTTAATGTAGCACCCCGATTATTACAGGGATGTTACGAGTTCATATGCCGATAAGCGCAAAAAATGGGGGACGTCAGCTTGACGTGAAACACGCAGCATCATTCGGGCGAGTCTTCTGGATAACTGGTCTGTCCGGCACCGGCAAGACAACCTTGGGACGCGAATTGTCGAACCGTCTCCGTGCTGCTGGTCGTCCAGCCTTGTGGCTTAGATCTTCCGCGACCACGGCACGTTCTGACTGTCGCACGCCGCCAAAATGCGGTCGACTGCCGTGGCAACGCCGAGTGCCCCATGATTATCAAGCACCAGATCCGGGTCTTCAGGAACTTCGGCCGGCAGATCAAGCCCCACGACATTGGGAGTACCGCTGCGCGGAGCCCCTGCGTAGATGCCCTTGCTATCCCGGCGCCGTAGTTCGTCCATTGGAACCCGGAGGTAGATCTCTACCGCGCCTCGATAAGGTTAGCGGCAACGGTGAACGATTTGGCATTCCTGTTCGCGGCTTTTGTCGAACGCACTGCCTCCTCCATCTGTTGTAGAGAGACGAGCATGGAGTTCCTTGAGACGCGGCGCACAATGGGAATGACTACCCAGCGAAGCGCAACCGGGATGTCCCGGCTCAGAGCAATCGCCTCGAGTTCAACATAGATTCCGCCATCTCTCTCTTCGAACCTGGCGACACTGTAGAGGCGCCAGATGTAGCCAACGCCTTGGTTCGGCGGAAGCTCCTGCTCGTTAGGCTGGCCGTAGTGCCGGATCTCCTGCACCCGTGTGGTGTGCGTGATGCTATACCATTGCCGTTCGTGGGTCTTGAAGTAGCAGGTTTCGTATTCGATATCGAGCGCAGTCTCAGCAACTGTCTCCTTGTTTACCACGCGCATCGAGTATTTGTCGCAGGCTCCGTCAGTGCCTAGCGACTTGGAATCAACCACCGTGGGCTTGTAAAACTCCTTGTAATCGCCGTAATCACGAACCGCGGACACAACGTCTTCAAGCCTTGCATCCGGGATGAAGGCCGCGCCTATCCAATCGTGGATCAAGCCGGAGGGAACGGGCTTCGGGATTTGCCGACCGACGGGTGAGATCAGAATCTCACCGGCACGAATGCGTTGCAGGCGGTCTGGCGCTTCGTCAACCCAGAGAAAGGGACCTTGGAGGCGGTCGCGCATCTGTGAATCTGCTGTCTGGATGTATGCATCCCAAGTTTTCAGGGTCTCTTCCTTCAACTCAGCCCCACGCGATGCAGCCGGCGCGACGAGAGAACCCGCACAAATGAACATAACCAGAAACCGATGCAATGTACGGGACATGCAATTAATCCTGAAGCCCTTCTTACTTGCTGATGCCGTGCTCACTGTTGGCCTCTCTACTCTTGATCGTCCAAGCAGTCGGGTAAATGAGCCTCCCGTGGGCTGGAGTGTATTATCCTTTTCTTCCATCACGGTCTCCTTGTATTGCGCCTCGATTTGAACGTTCGAGCTCTGCGCTCTGATCTCTTGCAAGTGCAACTCGGATGCCAAAAGTGAGGTGCGGCTATTGCGCAGATCTAAAGCTAGTTCGAATCGCCTTAATCATCCCTGAGCTGTTGAAAGTCAAAAGTGTCAATTGCTCCCCGACACTGGGAGCCAAGCTGCACAGCCGTGGCGGTCCTTCGAAGGCAAGAGTGCCATTTTCGGCGACTTGTATCGTCGAGCGACTTGGGTCATCATTTCTCGCGGGATAAAGGAGCGTCCGGGCAATGCGGGCCGGGTTCTCTGAAAATGATATGAGCACAGATGCACCAACCTCGACGGCACCCAAGCCCGACGACACGCGCGATAGGCTGCAGGAAGCTGCACAAGCGGAACTACAACGTCAAAACGACCGGCTCCAGTTGCTCCTGAACCTGACGAACCGAATCACGTCGAACCTGGAGCTGCGGGAGGTGTTGCGCGCGATCTCCGCGAACATTCGCGAGGTGATGCAGTGCGATGCGGTAGGTATTCTGTTGCCCGACGCCGAAGGGAATCTGATGGTGCACGCCCTCGAAGCTCCGCAAATCAAAGGATTCCTCAAGGAAGGGTGGGTTATTTCCCCAGCTGAGTCGAGACCAGCAAGGCGAGCGCTTGACACGTTGACGCCGTTCATTGTGAACGCCGCCGATCCGGATGCATTCGGTCGCGAGGCGTCCGAAAAGGCGCTCGCTGACGGTTTAAGAAGCCACGTCTTTCTACCGCTGGTGAACCGCGGCCGAGCCCTGGGAGTACTCGGGATTGCTCGCAAAACGGATGCCTCCTTCGCGGCCGAAGACGTAGAGTTCCTCAGTCAGGCCTCAGGCGGAATAGCCGTCGCGGTCGAGAATGCCCTGGCGTATCAGGAGATATCTGAGCTCAAAGACAAGCTCGCGCAGGAGAAGCTGTACCTGGAAGAAGAGATCCGCAACGAGATGAATTTTGAGAACATCGTTGGGAACAGCCCGGCGTTAAAGCAGGTTCTGGAACTTGTAGAAACCGTTGCTCCCAACGACTCCACCGTTTTGCTGCTTGGCGAGACCGGAACGGGGAAGGAGTTGATCGCCCGCGCCATTCACGACCGCAGCCGGCGCAAAGACCGGACATTTGTGAAGCTTAACTGTGCTGCAATTCCTACCGGTCTGTTAGAGAGCGAGTTGTTCGGGCATGAAAAGGGAGCGTTTACGGGTGCCATTACCCAGAAGATGGGGCGCATGGAACTGGCGGACCAAGGCACGCTGTTTTTGGACGAGGTGGGAGACATTCCGACTGAAATCCAGCCGAAGCTGCTGCGGGCCTTACAGGAGCGTGAATTTGAACGACTGGGTAGCACCCACACGCGAAAAGTGAATGTTCGTCTGGTGGCGGCGACCAACCGCGATCTCCGAAAGATGATTGCGGCTCGCGAATTTCGCAGCGATTTGTATTATCGCTTAAATGTGTTTCCGATCCGGATTCCGCCCCTACGGGAACGGAAAGAAGACATACCTCTTCTGGTGAGCTATTTCGTCCAAAAGTTGGCAAAGCAGATGCAGAAGAAGATCGAAGGCATTCCTGCGGCCGTCATGAAGGGACTGTCGGCCTGGGAGTGGCCTGGGAACATTCGCGAATTGGAGAATTTCATTGAGCGCGCGGTGATCCTGACCCGCGGCAAGTTGCTTGAGGCGCCCCTGGCAGAACTGCGCAAGTTGAACACGGACGAACCTGCACCTGCCCCGGCGCCGCGAGGTCAGGAAGACATTGCCCGCATAGTGAAGGAAACCATCAATGCCCTAGACGGCAAGAAGAGCGTTGCTGACGATTACGCCAAGCAACAACACGAAGAGATCGTGCGCGCACTCACCGAAAGCAAGGGACGGGTTGGTGGGGCTGATGGAGCTGCCGCGCGGATCGGCATTAATCGCACAACCCTTCTTGCTCGCATGAAGAAGTTCGGCATCGATGCCAGGCAGTATGCCTGAAATAAACAGCTACCAGTCCTCCCAAGCAGTATCCTGCGCAAACATCCTCTAATAACCCGGACAGCTACCACCTCCGAATCGCCCGTAGGGTGTCAATGGTGCTTTGACAGCGTTGACTGTCAACCCAGCTGCTTCCAATCCCGCACTGACAATTCACTGAGTTACGGCCATAAGAGTTTGGCATGTGTCGTGCCCTTATCACTCACTAAAGGAAAGGCACCCATGTTGAAGATCTCCGTTATCGATGGCCGCGGGCAGCGGCGGTTGACCTTGGAGGGCAAGCTCATCGCACCTTGGGCAGCTGAACTAAAGGCAGCCTGCGATAGAGCAAGAGCGGACCTTGACGGCCGTGACTTCGTCGTCGATCTGAAGCAATTAACGGCGATCAGCCAGGACGGCGAGAACCTATTGCTTGAATTGATGAACGAGGGAGTCAAGTTTCGCAGCTATGGTGTGTTTACCAAACAAGTCTTGAAGCAACTCGTCCGCAGAATGCCGGGCAAGAGACTCTGAAACTCAGGCTTCAGTGTGTGGAAACCATGTGATTTTGAACCACCCTGAAAACCGCTGAACTGCCGCAATCAAATCAACGGCCTGGCGTCCGCGTTCGAAGATCGTTTTCGGCACAGTACGGAGAGGGACTTGAGCAACTGACTCTTAATCTCATCTACTAGAGGCGCACCTATAGCGCATCAAGATGCATTGGCCTGCAAACACAGCAACTTAGCTATCGGGCTCATTGCACCATGACGCAGTAAAGCGCACCGAATCCCAAAACGAACTGACACCAGAACTGACACCGCAGTCCGAACACGACCTTTTCGGTTTGGTTGGGAGATGGCGATGTTACATAAACTATGTCCTTAAGACTCTGCCAACCTTAGAGCCTTAATTGACTGGCCCTTTTCGCAGCCGTAGGATTTTGCTTAAGTGATCGGCCAGACCATCTCGCACTACCGCATCGTCGAAAAGCTAGGCAGCGGAGGGATGGGTGTGGTTTACAAGGCACAAGACACCCGGCTCGACCGCTTTGTAGCTCTCAAGTTCCTGCCCGGAGATTTGGCCACTGATCCCCAGGCCCTGGAGCGATTTCGCCGTGAGGCCAAGGCTGCTTCCGCATTAAATCATCCCAACATCTGCACGATTTACGACATTGGTGAGCACGAGGGCCATTCGTTCATCGTGATGGAGTTCCTTGATGGGAGGTTGTTGCGCAACTGTATTGCAGGGCATCCCCTGGAAACCGACCTCACCCTTGCACTCGCCATTGAGATAGCTGATGCCTTGGAGGCGGTACACGCCGTAGGGATCGTTCATCGCGATATCAAACCCTCCAACGTCTTCGTGACGCAGCGCGGGCACGTCAAGATACTCGACTTCGGCCTCGCAAAAATGACGACCCAGATTGACTTGCAGAGTGATGACCGGCTCCACGAAGCCAGCACTGTAGAAACTCAAGGTCTCACCGGTGCGGGCGCTACCCCAGGCACCACCGCCTTCATGTCTCCCGAACAGGTGCATGGCGAGGAGCTGGACTCCCGTACCGACTTGTTCTCCTTTGGAGTTGTGGTTTACGAAATGGCCACGGGGCGTTTGCCGTTTGAACGTAAGACCGTCGGCGCGACCTTTGCCGCCATACTGCATGAATCGCCAGAACCCGCAACCCGCTGGAATTCTCAATTGCCGGTGAAACTCGACGAGATCGTTTCCAAGGCGTTACAAAAAGACCGGCAGTTGCGCTATCAGCACGCCTCGGAGATCCGGAGTGATTTGCAACAGCTGAGAGCCGCCAAACAAACGGCCACAACCTCGGCAGGCCCCAAAACCATCGCCACACCGCCCCCGGAAACGCCCGTATCCCGAAAGAATCGATGGAAGCTCGCGCTTCCAATTGGCCTCATCCTTGCTTTGCTGGCAGCGATCATCCTTGGTCTGTCGCACCGACGTACGTCTCCAGCATCCAAGCTCAACGAAAAGGACGCAGTTGTGCTCGCCGACTTCGCGAACTCCACGGGCGACCCTGTCTTCGATAACACTCTGAAGCAGGGGCTGGCCGTCTCGCTGCGCCAGTCGCCCTTTCTGAATATTCTTTCTGATAGCAAGGTCGCCGCCACCCTAACCATGATGACTCGTCCTCCGAATACTCAACTCACGAGCGACGTGGCGCGCGAAGTCTGCCAACGCGCGCATGCCAAGGCCTATATCGGAGGGTCCATTTCCGCTCTTGGGAAAGAGTATGTCCTGGGGCTGAAGGCGGCATCTTGCGAAACCGGCGATATACTCGCCGAGGAACAGGCGACGGCTGATCGCAAAGAGGAGGTGCTCGGAGCATTGGGGCAGGCGGCCGCGAATTTGCGCGAAAAACTTGGCGAGTCGCTGGCTACGGTCGCAAAATACA
>JBKQKT010000066.1:0-4401 GCA_052147365.1 Candidatus Korobacteraceae bacterium
CTTCCAATGCGGCGATCTCCTCCGCACTCAACTTCAGTGAGAGCGCGGCGATGGCATCATCAAGATGCTGCTGCTTCGATGCGCCGACAATCGGCGCGGTGACGACCGGCTTGTGCAGCAACCACGCAAGTGCGACCTGTGCTCGCGGCACGCCGCGTTTCTGCGTAATCTCGCCGACGCGCTCCACCACGCGGCGGTCTGAGTCCGTTGCCGCTACGTACAGCTTCTTGCCGTACTCGTCGGTTTGTAGGCGGTTGGTAGTTTCGTCCCAGGCGCGCGCCAGGCGTCCGCGGGCCAGCGGACTCCATGGCAGCACGGCAATCTTCTCCGCTGCGCACAGCGGCAACATCTCGCGCTCTTCTTCGCGGTGCAGCAGGTTGTAGTGGTCTTGCATGGTGGCGAAGCGCGTCCAGCCGTGCTGATCGGCAAGATACAGAGCCTTGCAAAACTGCCACGCGTACATGGACGACGCGCCGATGTAGCGGGCCTTGCCCGCTTTAACTACGTCGTGCAGCGCTTCCAGCGTGACCTCGATCGCCGTGTCGTTGTCCCAGCGGTGGATCTGGTACAGATCGACATAATCCATGCCGAGGCGACGCAAGCTGGCGTCGATGTTCGCCATGATCGCTTTGCGCGAGAGGCCGCGCGCGTTCGGCGCTTTACGCGAAGAGAAGAAAACCTTGGTCGCGATGACCACTTCGTCACGATTGGCGAAGTCGCGGATGACGCGGCCGAGAATCTCCTCGCTACTGCCATCAGAGTAGGTGTTGGCTGTGTCGAAGAAGTTGATGCCCAGTTCAAGCGCGCGTCGAATCAGCGGACGCGCTTGTTCTTCGGGCAGCGTCCAGGTATGCGCGCCCCGGCCCGGATCGCCGTAGGTCATGCACCCCAGGCAGATGCGCGACACTTCCATGCCGGTACGGCCCAGTCGTAAGTAGTCCATTTGGTCTGAGCTACGCTACCGGCTGCATCCGCCTAGCTTCCATGCCATCCAGCACATGCCACAGCGCTTGCGCCGCGATTTCGGCGGCAGCCAACGCACTTTCAGCCTGATCGGGATGCGCCGCAATTTCCGCGCTTAGCAACTCTTGCCACACATGCGAGTGCTCCACGTCGGCAAATTGATGCAGCTTGAAGTAGCCGCACGTCCTTGCGTCGGCGCCGTAGCGCTCAGCGAGACCGTCCGCCTTCGCCTTCGCCACGCGCGGAACCTGCGCCTCATAGGCGTAGAACTCCGCCAGCGCTTCGGCTACCGAGCCCTCGCGCGCAACGCGGCGAAACTCGCCGATCAGTTTGCGCACTTCTGGTAGAGGCTCGCGCTGCCGCACCTCTTCGCGGCCGGCACCCATGCCTTCGGCGAAGTCGAGCCACAGTTCGCTGTGCGGACGCCCGTCAATTTCCTCGTCGCACAGGTTACGCAGGACGGCGCGCCGCAACTCGCCATCGTCAAGGCGCGAGTGCAACGCGCTCAGGTAAGCCGGAAACGCGGCCACATGATGGTAATAATCGCCGGCGTATTCGCGCAGGTCTTCGCGCGTGAGCTGGCCGGCCGTCCACGCCTTGTAATACGGATGGCACAACAGATCGTAGCGGGCGATGCGCTCTTCCAGCGCCGCAAGAAAAGTCTGTGATTCCATGATTTACCCCACAAAGAAATTTGCACCCGAGAAGTGACAACACTATACGGGAGCAGCGGGCTGTCCCACAAGCGGACGGGAAAACTGACCTCTGCTGACTGACAAGGTTCGCCGGCGAGTCAACACGTGCCTTCCCACTTGCATCCCATGGACGGAACACCGAAACTGTAACTACCAAAACTGAATGAATCTCGCACTGTTTGGCGGCACCTTCGACCCCATTCATCGCGGACACGTCGTCGTGGCCCGCGCCGCCGCCGCCAAGTTCCAACTAAAACAGGTCTGGTTTGTTCCGGCTGACATTCCGCCGCTCAAGCAGAAGACGCCGGTCACTGCGTATTACCATCGCTATGCGATGGTTTCGCTGGCCCTGGCTGGGGAGAAAGATTTCCTGCCTTCGCTGCTGGAAGCCCCAGACCTCGATCACGGCAGCGATCGCCAGCCGAACTACTCGATTGAGACCGTGCGCCGGGTCAAGAAGATACTGGGTAAAAGCGACCACTTATACTTCCTTATCGGGATGGACGCATTCAAAGACATTGCGAAGTGGTACAAGCCGGAAGAGTTGCTCGGCGAATGCGATTTCATCGTGGCGGCGCGACCTGGTTATTCGCTGGCTGATGTGGCTTCCTCGCTGCCGGAGAAGCTGCGGCCGAATCCGGCGGTGACAAAATTGTTCCGCAAAGAGAAGATGGCAGGACCGCTTGTCCTGCCGGGCGCAACGCTGCATATGTTGCCTGAGACGCATGAGAACGTATCCGCGACACAGATTCGTGCCGCCGTGGACCGCGGCGGCGCACTAAAGCGGTTGGTGCCCGACGTAGTCGCCGAATACATCCACAAGGAAAATCTCTATCGAAACCGCCTACCCAGGAGGAAAGCCACTTGAAGCAGACTGGGCCGATCGCATGAAGAAGAACGAACTGCGAGCGCAAGTTGCTCTTGCCGTGCGCGCCTGCCAGGACAAGAAGGCCACCAACATCAGCATCCTGCGATTGGATGCGCAGGCCAGCGGATTCACCGACTACTTTGTGCTTTGCTCCGGCGCGAATCCGCGGCAGGTACAGGCCATCGCCGACGACGTGGACCAGCAGCTCAGCGCCGCTGGTGTCGAGCCCAAGCACATCGAGGGCCGCACCCAGGCCGACTGGATTCTCATGGACTACGTGGACTTCGTGGTGCACATCTTCTCCGAAACGGCCCGGAAATTTTACGACCTGGAGCGGTTGTGGAAGTCGGCCACGCGGTTGCAACCTGCCGATCTGGAGAAGCCGGCACGCAAGCCTGCCGTAAAGAAGGCGGCGCTCAAGCGGCCGGCGCGAGCGAAGAAAGCGACACGGCCGCCGTCGAAATCCGCGCCTCGTAAGCGCAGCGCGACCACTCGCCGGCGCAAGAGTTCCTGAGCCGTGAAACTTCGCATCGCATGGATCGGCCGGACCCGCAGTTCCCCCATCCAGTCGCTGACCGCCGAATATCTGAAGCGCCTGTCGCGCTATGCCGCCTCTGAGGCGCTGGAACTGATGTCGGAGGCGACGCTGCTCAGGCTGGTAGAGAAGAGCAGCGCGCGCACGCCGCCAGTGCTGGTGCTGCTCGACTCGCGCGGCCTCGAGCTCACTTCGGAGGAGATCGCGAACTTCCTCGAGTATCACCAGTCGCGCGGCACGCAGGAGTTGCTGTTTGCCGTAGGTCCCGCCGACGGCTGGAGCGCCACCACGCGTGCTGCCGCCAATCAAATTCTTTCCTTTGGCAAGGTCACTCTGCCTCACGAACTGGCCCGCGTGGTGCTGCTGGAGCAGCTTTACCGCGGATTCACCATCCTGAAAGGCCATCCGTACCACGGCGGACATTAGTATCCTCGAGCTCGGATATACTCACATATATGCAGTCGTTATCGCGGCTTGTGGGCCGCACTTCCGTCTTCCTGGCAATCGCAACCGTTTCCGTCGCTCAGACTTCCACCGGAAGCCCAGCTTTTGCGCCGCTGCAGCAATGGAAGAGCGCTGTCCTCAACGGCAACCCGGCAGCATTGAAAGCGCTGTACAGCACAAGTCCTCCGGCCAAGATTGGTACGCCCGCCGGCGAAACCAACGCCGACGCCGACATTTCTTTCTGGGCCGGCCTCAAGGTTCGCGGCATGAAGCTGGACATCCTTCAGTCCGAATCGCCGCAAACCGGTCTGCATCAGGTCGTCTTTCAAGCCGAGGTCCACTCCGGCGCGCCTTCGGGAGAATACACCGTGTATATCACCGAGGGCCAACTCTGGCAGCAGCAGGGTAACGAGTGGCGGCTGACGGCGAGCAAGCGCAGCGATCCCACGCGCCTGCAGCAGCCGACCTCGACCAGCAAGAACATCTATGCGCCCGGCATCGACGCCCGCTCCGAGATCAGCCACGCGCTGGCGCTCGCCGCGAAGCAGCACAAGAACGTGCTCGTCGTTTTTGGCGCCAACTGGTGCTATGACTGCCATGTTCTCGACCTGGCGTTTCATCGCCCCGATGTGGAACCCGTGCTGCAGAAAAACTACGAAGTCGTGCACGTGGACGTCGGCGAAGGCGACAAGAACCAAGACCTCATGCAGCAGTATCAGGTGCCGATGAAGAAGGGCATTCCGGCGTTGGCCGTGCTCGACAGCAACGGCAAGCTCCTCTACAGCCAGCAGGGCGGCGAGTTCGAGAAGGCGCGCGCACTCGCCCCGGAAGATGTGCTGGCGTTCCTCAACAAATGGAAACCGGTTGCGCGCTAGCGTTCCATCGGTCTTAGTTGC
>JBKQKT010000067.1:0-12970 GCA_052147365.1 Candidatus Korobacteraceae bacterium
CAGGGCGACAAGATGAATGAAGAGACCCGCGCCAACCTCGTAAAGAGCATTGAAACCAAGCAGAAGAGCCTGCAGCGCTCGGCTGAAGATGCCCAAAACGAATATCAGCAGCAGCTCAATGAGATTGCGCAGCGCATCCTGCAGAAGATGGCGCCAGTCATTGACAAATATGTGAGGTCCAACGGTTTCGGCCTGTTACTGGATTCTTCTAATCAATGGCCGCAGGGTCCGGTCATCATGACGACCGCCCAGATGGACATCACGAAGGCTGTTGTTGACGCTTACAACGCCCAGTCCGGCGTCGCTCCTCCGGCCTCCAAATCCAGTGGAACCGCGGCCAAACCCGCGGGAACGACATCAACTCCGGCCGCCAAACCTGCGGCAACTCCGGCTCCTAAGCCCGCTGCGGGCACCAGCAAGCCGCAGTAGTACTCATTAGCTGAGATGTATTCTTGGGCCGCCATCCGATGGCGGCCCTTTCGCTTATATCTCCCAGTTCAGCCAAGTTTGGGAAGCGGGACCGCGAAATCCTCAGTGCTGTGGAAAATCTTGTGGAGAATCCGACCGACGAAAGTGGTAGAGCACGTTCTTTCAGTCACTTACCGCCTCTGCCCACATTTTGATGCAGAATTAACCAACAAATAAATCAGCAGGTTAGCAACAATGTAAATATTCGATGAGTAATTTTATGGCAGGCGCCGACAAGGCCCAACAGTCAGAGGTTTTGCACAATTTGACCCTATTTACAGGACAGTAACCACCGGTTCAGGCTTGCCCCTCGGGGCCGCGGTAGCCGGGTTATTTCAGTCTTCTCCCACCTTAAGAACCGCCAGAAAAGCCTCTTGCGGGATGTCCACCCGGCCAATCCGTTTCATGCGCTTCTTGCCTTCTTTCTGCTTTTCCAGCAGCTTGCGCTTGCGGGAGATGTCGCCGCCGTAGCACTTGGCGATGACGTTCTTGCGCAAGGGAGGCACGGTTTCGCGGGAGATGACTTTGGCCCCGATGGCTGCCTGAATCGCGACTTCAAACATCTGGCGCGGAATCAACTGCCTCATCTTGGAGACCAGCGCCTTGCCGCGATCGTAGGCGAAGTCCCGATGCACGATGATGGACAGCGCGTCCACTGGATCGCCCGACACCAAGATGTCAAGCTTCACCATCGGCGACTCCCAGGAACCGGTCAGATGATAGTCGAGCGAAGCGTAGCCGCGTGAAACTGTCTTCAGCCGGTCGTAAAAATCCAGCACAATTTCGTTCAGAGGCAATTCGTAGTTCAGCATGACGCGCGTCGAGCTGACGTATTCGAACCCCTTCTGCTTGCCGCGTTTCTCCTCCACCAGCTTCAGGATTCCTCCAACGTACTCCTCGTTGGTAAGGATGGTCGCCAGAATTACCGGTTCCTGAACCTTCGCAATTTCGCTCGGGTCGGGCCAACGCGCGGGATTGTCCACCTCGATGATGCTTCCGTCGGTCAGCGTGACCTTGTAGCGAACCCCGGGAGCCGTGGTGATCAGCTCGAGGTTAAACTCGCGCTCCAGACGTTCCTGGATGATCTCCATGTGCAGCAAGCCGAGAAAGCCGCAGCGAAAGCCGAATCCCAGAGCGACCGAGCTCTCAGGCTCGAAGAAGAATGATGAATCGTTGAGCCGCAGCTTCTCCAGCGCTTCGCGCAAGGCCACATGTTCGTGCGAGTCCACGGTGTAGAGACCCGCGAAGACCATGGGCTTGAGCTCCTCGAAGCCCGGCAGAGGCTCGATGGCAGGGTGGGCATCGTCGGTAATGGTGTCGCCGATCTTGGTGTCGGCAACATTCTTGATGGTTGCGCTCAGAAAGCCCACTTCACCGGCCGTCAACTGCTCCACTTCCACAGGCTTGGGAGTAAGGACGCCAAGCGTTTCCACATCAAACGCGCGCCCGTTCGACATCAGCCGGATGCGCTGGCCTTTGTCCAGCGTCCCTTGGATAACGCGCGCCAGAACGATCACGCCGCGATAGGAGTCAAACCAGGAATCGAAGATGAGCGCCTGAAGCTGATTGTTGGCGCGTCCCTTCGGCGGCGGGATACGCTTGACGACGGCCTCCAGTACCTCGGGGACGCCTTGCCCGGTCTTGGCGCTGATGGCCAGCGCGTTCGAGGCATCGAGCCCCACCGCGCCCTCGATCATTTCTTTAGTGCGCTCGATGTCGGCGCTCGGCAGGTCAATCTTGTTGATGACCGGAATGATCTCCAGCCCGTTATTGATGGCGATGTAGGCGTTCGCCAGCGTCTGCGCTTCGACGCCCTGCGAGGCGTCCACCACCAGCAGCGCGCCTTCGCAGGAGGCGAGAGAACGTGAAACTTCATAGCTGAAGTCCACATGGCCAGGCGTATCAATAAGGTTGAGCTGGTAAATGTGTCCATCTGCGGCTGGATACATCATCCGAACGGAATGCGCCTTGATGGTGATACCGCGTTCCCGCTCCAGGTCCATGGCATCGAGAACCTGGGCCTGCATCTCGCGCGCCGTCAGCGAGCCGGTAAGCTCCAGCAGGCGGTCAGCAAGCGTACTCTTCCCATGATCAATATGGGCGATGATCGCGAAATTTCGAATGAGTGCTGGATCCATCGAGACTAGCCGGGCGCTAGCTCGATTCTACAGGAAGGAATCTGGGCACCTGTTCGTTTCCTGGCGTGGTGAATTTACTCTCTGAGCGGGTGTCCACCGACCACCAATACCGGCCCTGCAACTCGCCGCCCGGCGCTTCGCTCAATCAACAACTCGCCACGACGCCGAGGATCCGCAGACTCGGCTTTTCGGCTCTCTGCGGATCATCGATTGCTGACCTGCCTTGCTGACCTGAAGCGAAAGACACGATACACCGGAACCGAGCCAATACACTGGGACCGAGACTGCCAGTACGCTCTGTATAACACCACCATAGTGCCATATAAAGAGCAGTAAATTCGTGTCGCTTTTGTGCTTGACAGAGGCCCATTCTTCCCTATACTAGCTACACCTTTACGTAGGTAGAAGAGATTCGTCGCCAGGCCAACGGCTGAATCTCCCACCCAACAAATCAAAATATTTAGGGGGAATCGTGAGTCAGAGACTTTTTGTAATGCTGCTCTCTATCGTCGCGTTTGTCTCAGCCGGAGTCGTGGAAGGCCGGGCGCAAACACTGATGACGCGCCAGGTGCGCGGAGTGACGCTCAATGGGGAGGCAAGGCTGCTCGGGCGCCTTCCTGCCACTCAAGTTCTGCAGTTGGATGTCGTTCTGCCATTGCGCGACCAGGCTGGCCTAGACGCCTTCCTGGCTGGGCTGTCCAACCCAGGCAGCTCCGACTACAGGCACTATCTGACCCCGACTGAGTTCACCGAGAAGTTCGGTCCCACCCAGCAGGACTATGACGCAGTCGTGCAGTACGTTCGTAGCTACGGCCTGGCAGTCGTCGGCGGCTCGCGTGACGGCATGGAAGTGCAGGTCAAGGGGCCGGTGTCGGCCATCGAGTCTGCCTTCCGCGTGAACCTGCTGACCTATCAGCATCCCGACGAGGATCGTGTCTTCTACGCGCCGGACCGCGAGCCTACTGTTGGCCTACCCTTCCCGCTCTGGCACATCTCGGGGCTGGACAACTACTCCATCCCGCATCCGTTGTTTGTGAAGAAGAGCGACTATGCCCTGGCACATGGCATCAATCCGGACGACCTCAGCAACGATGCCACCACCGGCTCCGGCCCGTCGAGCTCCTTCCTGGGCAGCGATATGCGCGCGGCCTACTACGGCGGCTCGGCCCTGACGGGCGCCGGCCAGAACCTCGGTCTGTTGGAGTATTACGGCACCGATCTGGCCGACCTGACCACCTACTTCACCAACGTGAAGCAGACCAACAATGTGCCGATCACCCTATTGTCCACCGATGGCACCAGCACCAGTTGCGTTTATAGGAGCGGCTGCGACGACACCGAGCAGACACTGGATATGACCCAGGCTATCGGCATGGCTCCGGGGCTGGCCAGCTTGGTGATGTACATCGGCTCGACCGACACGGCCATCATCAGCGCTATGACCACCCACAACCCGCTGCCGACGACGATCGGCTGCTCTTGGGGCTGGACACCGGCCGATCCCAGCACGCTTGATCCGTACTTCAAGAAGATGGCCGCTCAGGGCCAGAACTTCTTCGCGGCGTCGGGTGACAATTCCACCTGGTCGAGGAGAAATGAAGCCTGGCCAGCGGACGATGCCAATGTCGTCTCCGTCGGCGGCACGGACCTGACAACCACCGGCGCCGGCGGCGCATGGAAGTCGGAGACAGCCTGGGTGGATAGCGGCGGCGGCATCTCGCCGGATAAGATTGCGATTCCTGCATGGCAGAAGCTGGCGGGCGTGATTAATTCCAGCAACAAGGGCTCGACCACATATCGCAATGGCCCGGATGTCTCGGCCAACGCCAACTTCACCTTCTACGTCTGCGCTGACCAGACCACCTGCACGGCCAACGAGTATGGTGGAACCAGCTTTGCCACCCCGATGTGGGCCGGCTACATCGCCCTGGTCAACCAGCAACTGGTGGCCGACGGATACTCGACCATCGGCTTCATCAACCCCTATCTCTATTCCTTTGGCGTGAGTTCGAGCTACGATACGGACTTCCACGACATCACCAGCGGCAAGTCCGGCAGCTACTCGGCTGTTGTCGGCTACGATCTGGTGACCGGATGGGGCAGCCCCAACGGCCAAGGTCTGATCAACGCCCTCGTCGCCGAGAAGTAGCGGCGCCGGGTTTACCCGCACGGAACAACAAAAGGCCCGGACTTTCGAGTCCGGGCCTGGCTATCGTCAAGCGCGCTAAGGCGGCCGCGGCCTGCTCAACGTCCGGCCGCAGAGAATGAAAGGCGCTGCTCCCTAACCGGCTGCCGTGGTTTGCACCCCCTGCGGTTTGGCCGCCCACAGCCCACCAACTAGGCGCAGCCTTGGGACAGAACGATGTTGCCCGGCTTCAGGTAAGCGTGCAGAATGCCCTGCTGTGCGCCACCGCAAGCGCTGCGACTGTAGCTATCCCAACCTTCAGAATCCGTCGCCAGGTAGTCGGCGACGTCCTTCGAGTGGATGTTCTAGATATGGCAGGTGTGCGGGCCGGTTTCGCAGTTGCGGTACCATCGACCGTTAACACTCGGATATAGATGCCGCTCATCCTTGCATCCGCCTCGCCGCGCCGTGCTGAGCTTCTGCGCAACGCTGCTATCGACTTCACCGTCGAACCGGCGCACGTGGAAGAGCGGCCCTTCCTAAACGAGAAGCCGGTGGATTACGCGCAACGGCTGGCGCGTGACAAGGCACGCACGGTGTTCGCACGGAATCCAGACAGTGCCGTGCTGGGCGCCGACACCGTAGTCTTGGTGGAAGAACACTTACTCGAGAAGCCCACCGACCAACATGACGCGGCGCGGATGTTGCGGCTTCTCTCGGGAAGGATGCACCAGGTCATCACCGCCGTCTGCGTCGTGGCGCGTCGGTTCGAGCAGACTCAGACGGAGATTACGAAGGTCGTCTTCAGCCCATTGTCCGAAGATGAGATTGCGTATTACGTCCAGACAGGCGAGCCGATAGACAAGGCCGGGGCCTATGCGATCCAGGGCATCGCCTCGCGTTGGGTCGAACGCATCGAGGGGTGCTATTTCAATGTCGTAGGGCTGCCGCTGCCTCGGGTTTATCGCATGTTGAAATCATACGAAGCAGCCAACGGTGCGTCGCTCCTGTGACACGAGCCCAGTCTGTATCTAAGTTGCTCTTATATGGCTTTGAATCAGGCAATGCTTTTCAGGCTGCTGAAAAAGTCGATTGGCTAGGTAGAGCGGGCCTTCAGGCCCGCGTCTAAGCCGTTTATTACTGTCATCCCGAGCCGACTTTAGTCGGCGAGGGATCTGCTTTTCGTAGCCTTTATTCGTTGGGAGGAAGAGCAGTTTCCTCGACGGCAGAAACCGTCTCGGAATGACAACTGTTGTAGAGTGTAGGATCTGACCAGAGGCTAACCTGCTAGGATCTCGCGCTAGCCCCGCGAGGGATTGTGAAGCAAGTTACTTCTTGTCCTCAGGTTTCGGGTTGTTTGCGGAGCCCTCACCGCCCATCGATGACTTGAAATTGCGAATACCCTCGCCCAGGCCTTTGCCCAACTCGCCCAGCTTCTTCGGGCCGAAGATAAGCAGAGCGATAACCAGGATTACCGCCAGCTCGGGCAGACCAAGTTTTCCACCAAACATAAACCCTCCGGTGAAACAGCCCGGTTCTTCTGCGCCTCCGCAAAGTGGATGCGGGCTTCTGTCGCGATTCTAGGCTTTCATGGAGAGCGCGTCAAAGCGTACACGCCAGGGCTGAAGGAGGTCTGCGATGGCGGGGCCACTGTAGTGGTCGAGAGGGATGCTTCTACAGGGGTGGCGGCTCGGCGCCCTGGCGGCCGCCCGGGTATCCAATATGATAATTTGCTAACATGACTTCATGACTTCATGCTGTCCCACAAAACCGCGATTGTCGTCGTCTAAGTCCTTATTAAACTATTGCTTACATGTAAGTTATTTAGAATCTATTGATTGCAAGTAACTGCTGGCTAAGTCGTTTATTTTCAGTATGTATCGAGAGGGGACACGCAGGAAGGGCCCGGTTTCCTTTTATGCTGTCACGGGACCGCTTTTCGGGCCTAATCGATGGCTTCTATCAATCCCGCCAACAGCGCTGCGCGGCGAGGCAACTCAGCCGCGACCACCGATTCATCCGGCGCGTGCGCTCCTTCGCCAACCGCTCCGAGTCCGTCAAGAGTTGGCACACCAATTCCCGCCGTGAAGTTGCCATCCGAGCCGCCGCCAACTGCAATCTCCTCCAACGCAAAACCCAGATCAGCAGCAATCTTCCGCGCCAGCTCAAACAAGGCGACAACCTGTTCGGTTCGCTCCAACGGAGGGCGATTGATACCGCCTTCGATCTCCAGCTTGCACCTCCGGTTGAGCGGGCGCAGCTGCCGGATTCTGCGGTCCATGATTGCAGCATCGCCCTTAAATGCAATACGAACGTCCACTTCGGCTAAGGCCTCTGCAGCCACCACATTCGTGCGCGTGCCGCCACGGATAACACCAACATTGAGCGTTGTCCCCCGCTTGAGATCGGTGAGTTGCGAAGTCGCGAGGATCTGGTGCGCAAGCTCGAGGATCGCGCTCTGACCCTTCTCGAAGTCGAGCCCTGAATGCGCGGCTTGGCCCGTTACTTTCAGTGTGAATGAACCGACTCCTTTGCGCGCGGTCTTCAGCGCGCCTCCCGGACCCGAAGGCTCGCATACCAACACGGCCGCACATTGCTGGGCGACTGTCTCAGTAGTCGCACGCGAGCTTGCGCTCCCTCCCTCCTCATCGGAAACCAGCAGCACCTTCACCGGTCGAGGCAGGCTGCCTCGAATCTCCCGCAGCGCGGCCAGCGCGAATATCATCTGCGCGATACCGCTTTTCATGTCGAACACTCCCGGTCCGTAAAGCCGTCCATTCTCCTCGCGCCATGGCATCGCTTCAATCGCTCCCACGTCATAAACGGTATCGAGGTGCCCTAGCAGCAACAGAGGCATTCTCTGTTCGTCGCCGGTGAAATCCACTTGCAGGTGATCACCAGCGATATCCTGGCGATGCACCTTCACGCGCCCATCCAAGCGCTCGAATTCAACCGCAAGATAAGAAGACAGCTCATCGCAAGCCAGCTTGTCCTGGGTTGGCGACTCGAGCACCACGAGCTCGCGCACCCGCTCCACCATTTCCCGTTCGCGCTCGGTCAGCCAGCGCGAGACCTTGCTGAGGTCGGCACTCGATTGCCGCCAGTTTCTCTTACCCATCTCGATGATTTTTGCCATGCAGATACTCCTCTGTAGGCGCTCCCGCGGAAATGTATAATCGGGACTCTTACGAGACCTTCATGAGTGATATGGCGAAGGCGCCCGCCAGTGGCGACAATCTTACTCTCGACATCGAGGATATACTGCGTATCCTGCCGCACCGCTATCCCTTTCTGCTGGTTGACCGCATCACCCACCTCACCCGCACCAAACGTATTGTGGCCATCAAGAACGTGACCGTCAATGAGCCGTTCTTCGTTGGGCACTTTCCTGATCATCCGATCATGCCTGGCGTGCTGGTGGTGGAAGCGATGGCGCAAGCCGGCGGCGTTCTCCTGTTGACCGAGTTTCCCGACCGCGCAGAGAAGTTGCTGCTGTTCACTGGCATCGAGCGCGCGCGTTTCCGCCGGCCAGTCAGACCCGGCGACCAGCTCCGCATTGAGGTAGACGTCGTGGCTTGGCGTGGCACCGCGGGACGCATGCAAGGCAAAGCGTACATCGGCGAGAAGCTGGCCTGCGAAGCGATTGTCACGTGCCGGCTACTTAATCGCGCAGCCAAATCATCGGAAGCCGAGTCGTCCGAACAGTCATAAAACCCCGATGAACATTCATCCGACGGCCATCGTCGATCCATCCGCCAAGATTCCGGCGTCGTCCAAGGTGGGACCATACTGCAATGTCGGCGCCAACGTGGAAATGGGCGAGAATTGTGAGCTGGTTTCGCACGTCGTGTTGGACGGACCCACACGATTGGGCAGCGACAACAAGATTTATCCGTTTGCGGTCGTCGGGATGGACCCGCAGGACGTGACCTTCGCGGGTGAGGTCACTTGGCTCGAAATGGGCGACCACAACGTGGTCCGCGAATCCGCCACCATCACTCGCGGCACGGCCAAAGGTGGCGGAGTAACACGCATTGGCAGCCATGTTCTCATCATGGCTTATACCCACATCGGCCATGACTGCGTCATCGGGGATCACGCCATGCTAATCAATGCAGCTACCCTCGCGGGCCACGTCACTGTCGAGGAATGGGCTGTAGTGGGTGCGCTCTGCCCGGTCCACCAGTTCGTGCGCATCGGAGCTCATTCCTACATCGGCGGCGGGACCACCATCACACAAGATGTACTGCCATACTCGATGACCAGCGCTGAGCGCGATACGCACGCTTACATGCTGAACAAGGTAGGGCTGCAGCGACGGGGATTTTCGCCCGAGAGGATCGCAAAGCTGCATCACGCGTATAAAGTGCTGCTGGCCTCTAAGCTGAATACCTCGCAGGCGCTGGAGAAGCTGCGCTCTGAGAGCGGGCTCGGCGAAGATGTAGAAATGCTGGTGCGGTTCATCGAATCATCGGAACGCGGAATCATCAAGTAGGCAAACGGACCAACACCGATGTCGGATCTTCCTCAGAAAGTCGGGCTGATCGCAGGGAACGGCAGGTTTCCGCTTCTAGTGCTCGACGCTGCCCGTTCGCAAGGTATGCAAGTAGTCGTCGCCGCCATCAAGGAAGAAACTTCCCCCGAGATCGAGGAGCGCGGAGCAACAGCTGTGCACTGGCTGTCGCTGGGTGAGTTGTCACGGCTCATCGAGATGTTCAAGAACGAGGGGGTGACCCGCGCCATCATGGCCGGACAGGTGAAGCACAAGCAGATCTTCAGCAGCATCAAGCCCGATTGGCGGCTCGCCAAGCTGCTGCTCTCGCTGACGACGCGAAACACGGACTCGCTTATCGGCGCGGTGGGAAAGGTCCTCGCCGAGGAAGGCATCACCCTGATGAGCTCCACTGCGCTGCTTGAGCCGATGCTGGCCGCCGAAGGCGTGCTCACCCAGCGCGGGCCAACCGACTCCGAACAGACCAACATTACTTATGGTCGCGCAGTAGCTCATCATCTTTCGCGCTTCGACATTGGCCAGACGGTTGTCATTGCCGAAGCCGCTTGCGTTGCGGTCGAGGCGATGGAAGGAACCGACGCAACCATCCTCCGCGCGGGAGAGATCATGAAGTCGCCGTCACTGGGCAAAGAGCCTTCGACCCTCAGCCGGGCGCTGACGGTGGTTAAGGTGGCAAAACCGAACCAGGACATGCGCTTCGACGTACCTGTGGTCGGGCTGAAGACGATCGAAACCATGAAGCAAGCAGGCGCAACCTGCCTCGCGCTCGATGCCGAGCGATGCCTGCTGCTGGATAAGGAAGCTCTGCTGTCGGCTGCCAACGAGGCTGGCATCTGCGTTGTCGCCGAGACAGCAGTCAGTCACATCCCCCATCACAGCGTGTAGGGACTCCGCTCCCGTTCAGAGAGATATGAGTAAGCAAGACGCACAGAGCAACTTTCATTATTCTCACCCAGGTCGTCGCGTGTTTCTGTCTAAACCCGATGCGGATTGTGAAACGGAGATCCTCGACGCCGCCCGGCGCAGCGGGGACCTGCATCACCCTTGGGTTTTCCCGCCGAACAACCACCACGAGTACGAATGCTATCTGGAGCGCATTCGCGGGGGACGCACAATCGGCTTCCTGGTCCGATGCACGTCCGGCGAAGGTCTGGCGGGCGTAGTCAACGCAAGCGAGCCCGTAATGGGAGTGTTTCGGAGCGCCTATTTGGGCTTCTATGCTTTCAGCGGCTTTGCGGCGAGGGGCTACATGACCGAAGGCATGTCGCTGCTGCTGGACTATGCCTTCGAGGAACTTGGCTTTCATCGGCTTGAGGCCAATGTCCAGCCTGCCAATTTCGCCTCGAGCAGGATGGTCGAGCGGTTGGGTTTTCGCAAAGAAGGCTTTTCCCCGCGCTATCTGTTTATCGACGGCGCATGGCGTGACCATGATCGCTGGGCGATCCTCAGTGACGAATGGCCAGCACATCGCGAGCGGCTTTTTGCGTCCTGGCTCGCCCATGGGCGAGAATCCTAGTATGTCTAACCCCAGCGACGCATTGCGCGTGGGAGTCGTCGGCGTTGGTTCCTTCGGGCGCAATCACGCGCGCGTCTATCGCGATCTCCAAGCTGACGAATCGCAAAATGTGGAGCTTGTCGGCATCGTGGATGCCGACTTCGCGCGTGCCCAGGCTGTCGCCCGGGAGTTCGGCACTTCGGCGTTTCATACGGTCTCGCAGCTGATTCAAGGTGGTATGCAGGCTGCGTCGGTTGCGGTTCCAACCGCCGCACACCTGGAGGTTGCCCGTCAACTGATGGCCAAGGGGATTGACCTTCTCGTCGAAAAGCCTGTGACGGCGACCCTGGCTGAAGCCGACGAGATGATTGGTCTCGCCGAGCGTTATGGCTGCATTGTTCAGGTGGGTCATCTCGAACGCTTCAATCCCGCGGTGCGGGCGGTTTTGCCGCTGCTGACGCAGCCAATGTTCTTCGAGGTGCATCGCCTGAGCGTCTTCACGCCACGTTCACTCGATGTAGATGTAGTTCTTGACCTCATGATCCATGACATTGATATCGTACTGACGTTCGGGAAATCGTCTGTAAAAGAGATCCGCGCGGTCGGCCTGCCCATTCTTTCCGACAAGACCGACATCGCGAATGTACGGATGGAGTTCGAATCCGGCTGCGTGGCCAACTTCACCGCCAGTCGCGTCAGTACGGAACGTGTGAGAAAGTTGCGGTTCTTTCAGCCTCGCCAATACGTGTCGGCAGATTATTCACGCCAGGACGTATTGGTGCTGACCATCGACGATCTGACTCCTGATCCCATGGGGTTGGATCCGTTCAATCCGGCTAGTGTGGCCGCCAGCGCGCTTCCCGGCATCACGCCATTCAAGCCAGTCGTCGAATCACAGGACCCGTTACGGGCCGAGTTGATGAGCTTTGTGCGCTCGGTGCGTGAGCGCTCAACGCCGGAAGTAACGCTGGAGGACGGTCGCACGGCGCTTGCGGTGGCGACGCAGGTGGTCGAGGCCATTGCCGAACACAACCGGCGAGTACGTTTGCCGGGATTGACTCGCGCGGAAAGCTAGCCTACGCTTCTCAAATCAGCGATGCCGGAAGAATTGGTCACCATTGCGAAGTTTTTCAGCTTGGGCGAGGCCAAACTCGCCCAAGGCAAACTGTCCTCGGAAGGAATCTCAGCCTTTCTGTGCGACGAGCACACGCATGCCATCAACTGGCACATGGGCGCGGCGTTTGGCGGCATTCGTCTGCAGGTGCGGGACAGCCAGGTCGTGCGCGCGTTGGAGGTCTTGGAAGGCTTTCAACCTGACGAACCCGAGGAAGAAGAGGAGACCGAAGAAGTTCCGTGCTGCCCGGAGTGCGAGTCGCTGGAAATCCGCGAGGTTGCCGGCACGAACCCGGGCCAAATCGCGCTGTGGTCGGCGGCCATCCCATTTCCGGAGCCGCCAACGCGTACAACGCACCACTGGAAGTGCCTGATTTGCGGATATCAGTGGCAGGAAGCGGACGAATAGCTTCAAGCAACCAAAGACATGAGCGAGATACAGTACGTTACGAACAACAACGGCCGCAAGAGAGTGCTACAGATCGACCCTAGAAAGCATCGCGCGCTGTGGGAAGACTTCATTGATGGCCTGGTATCGGAGTCGCGTCGCAACGAGAAGGCTGTTCCGTTTGAGAAGGTCAAGGCTGCGCGGCTGAAGCGCTAAGCTCTTCCGTCCCGCAAGCGGGCTTCGTTCATCAGAGGCTCCTTGATTCGAAAGGAAGAGCCGTCTTCCTTCCAATCCGTGAGGAAGTTCTTTCCCAAGCCGCTTGCGCGTGCGACAATAGAGCTTCCTTCCCGTTCGCCATGAACCCAGTTGACAGCGCACCCAGCACCGTCAAAGAACCTTCCATCACTCCCCAATTGTTGCGCGACCATGGCATCTCGCCGGAAGAATACGAACGCATTCTGAAAGCACTGGGCCGCGAGCCTACGTTCACCGAACTCGGCATCTTTAGTGTGATGTGGAGCGAGCATTGCTCCTACAAGTCGTCGCGAGTGCACTTGAAGCGGTTGCCGACCCACAGCCGTCGTGTGGTGCAGGGGCCCGGCGAAAACGCCGGCATCATTGATATAGGCGATGGCTGGGCTTGTGCCTTCAAGATTGAGTCGCACAACCATCCTTCGTTCATCGAGCCGTTCCAGGGGGCAGCAACCGGCGTCGGCGGCATTTTGCGCGA
>JBKQKT010000068.1:0-9528 GCA_052147365.1 Candidatus Korobacteraceae bacterium
GATACATAATCAGCGCCAGGATCTGATGCTGCCGCATTCCCCACGAATACTTGGTAGGCGAGAACATGCTGGCGCGGTCGCGAGGCGCGAGAAAGATTTTGTCCGGCGCGACAGCATAAGCGTCCCAAAGCAGCTCGTTGAAGGAACCCTGCGAATCGGGAGGGTAGATGGTCGGTACGTTAGCATTGCGCACCACCAGACGAAACCAAATGAGATCAAAAACGTCGACAGGGTGGACCAGATACTGTTTTCGATAGTGGTCGAGGAGGCCTTCCAGACGGGGATCGTGCGACATCCTTTCCATGTCGGCAATCATGTACATGATGGAGGGGTTTCTTTCGGAGATGTAGGCGTTGTCTGTGATCCAGTTCAGAGCATTGTCGAGCTCGAGGTCCAGTTGACGGTTGAAAGCATCACGCGACGGCGAGCGGAGCGAGAAATTGTTATTGAGTAGCGCCAGCGCCAGCACCAGGAGGAGGATTGCGCAGGCTCCCCAAAGCCAGCGAACAAAGTGACCGAGGCCCTTACGAGATCCATGCGGATTGCCGTTTGCCGAAGCTATCATCAGGAGTAGTTTCTTCAGCGAGTGTTAAGCATGCAACCTTCAGGGCTGGTCGTGATTCATGGTTGCTGGCTGGGCTAAGGGCACCAGCACGCGGAGCCCGATTCTTGTGCGGGTAGCCTGCTCGATTTCGGCGGTTACATCGCGAGTGTTCTGGGCGAGCAATGCCCCCCACTCGGGTTTAATTTTTCCTCCGTAGAGGATGCCCGAGGGATCGACGACATAGAAAAGCCGGTCACCGTGTTCGAGTTCATTGCGAAACTGCGCATCGTCCTTGTGAAAGTAAAAAGTGTCCCAATACTCACCCTGACGAAACAGATAGAAACCGAGTGCAGCAAACTCAGGTGAGGTAAAGATAACCGTGCCAGGTTGCAATGGACCTACGCGAGGTCTGAAGTAGCTGGCGATCTCGCGATAGTGAGTTCGTCTGCTTAACTGCCGCTTCATGACAACGGCATCGGTAAGCAGCAGCGTCGCCAGCGCGGCCGCAACTGCGGCGAGTTTGCGCCAGCGCGGCAAAATCAGTTTCATCGGCGCAGCGGCCAAATATAAGACGTACAGCGCCAGCATCATGAGGAACTGCATTCTGGTCACCACGCCCACAGCAAAAAAGAATATCCCCAGTGCGATCGAAGCCAGAACGCTGAACGCAACCTGAAGAGGTTGCGGTGTTTCGAGGAACGACAGCACACCACACGCAATCAGAATTGCCAGCGCCGGATAGGCCTGACTGACATATGCGGCCTCTTTCACCTTGAACAGCGACAAAACGAAAGCTGGACCCACCAGCCAGGCCGCGCACCCCAGTACGAGATAACGGCGCCGCCGAATCAAGTCGGCGGTGCCCAGAAACAGTAAGGGCAAGCCAAAGAACACGCCTTTGAACAGCGCTCCGAAGTAGAACCACCATGGCTTGTACCACATGTTCGGGTCGTAACCCATCCCCCCAACTCGCGTGGACGCGGCACTCTGGAAGTAGGTGCCTAACCAAATCTTCAGATTTTCCGGGGACAGTAACCGCAGAAGCAGCAGGTGAGAGCCGGCAACAATCAAGAAGGCAACCAACCCGATGGCTATATCACGGATCGTACTACTCAGGCTTCCTTGCGGCAGACGAGCGAGCAACAGCAACGCAACTGCCGCTCCGAAAGGTAGAATCAGCCAGAGTTTAGCCAGGAATCCAAGCCCGAGCGCTATTCCGGACAGCGCAGCATAGCTCGGTCGTCCGGATTCTCGGTAACTTGCCGCGGCAACCATGGCCGCGCATCCCCAGAACACGACTGAAGGTTCCGCCTGGGCCGACCGCGCATAAGCAATGGTGGCTGGGTTGAGGAGAAATAGGCCGGAAGCCAGTAATGCCGTGGTCCGGTCTTTGAGCAGCAGCATGGACAACCGGTAGATACACACAGCGGTCAATAACATCAGCAACACGTTAACGACGCGAAGCGCAAATTCGGTCTTGCCCAGTAGCAGGATGGAACCGGCGAGCTCGACCGGATACATGTAGGGCCAGGTCGACCACGGCACGCCGCCGGGCTCGGGTGAAACGATAGCGATCTGGTGGTAGTCATACAGGATGTTCAGAGCAGAGATGCCGTATCGTCCCTCGTCCGTTTCCAGGTCCGCCTTGCCCAACTGAAACAAGGCCAAGGCTGCATACGCCAGGAGGGTCGCAATCACAGCAATCCGGGCCAGCGACAGCCCTCCCGACTTGTTTCCGGTGTCTTGGGAAACAGTCGATCCGAGTTGCGCCGAGCCTGCCATGCTTGTGATCTCCGTGGTTAGTCAGTTGCCGTGTAGTTGCCGGCACTGGGTCCGGCGCGAGTTTACGGCCGGTGCACTTCGCAGCGGGCCCCGCCGAATTGGTCACCGCCGGGCGGTCGCAAAGTTCGCACTTCGCGCTCACTGCAGAATCGTAGGCGCACCGGGCTTCACGTGTTCCGCGCGAACATCGTTCGCGGTGAACAATGCAACAAACGGCGCCGGAGCAGCGGCCTTCTCCACGTTTGCGCGACCGCCCGCCTCCTGCCGCTCGACAAGGCACAGCACACCGACGATATCAAATCCAAACTCACGCGCCGCCTCAATCGCCTGAATGGTCGACCCGCCCGTGGTGCAGACGTCGTCCACAATCACCACTCTCGCCGACTTCTGCCGGAAGCCCTCAATGCGCTGCCCAGTGCCGTGCGTCTTCTCGGCTTTACGCACGAGGAAGCCTTGGATCGGCCTGCCTTGTTGCGTGCTCAGCACAGAGGTCGCAACCACGATGGGGTCGGCGCCCATTGTCAATCCACCAATCGCGTCGGCCTGCCAGCCCCGGCTTTGGAATTCTTCCAGAACGGCCCGTCCGGTCAGCAGCGCCCCGGTGGCGTCCAGCGTCGTCAAGCGGCAATCGATGTAGTAGTCGCTGGTTCCTCCGCTGGAGAGCTTGAACTCGCCCAGGCGAAAGGACTTCTCTGCCAGCATCGACAGCAGTTGTTGGCGCGCGTTTCCCATCAGCCCACCATAGCATTCACCCAGTGACTTTCTCCAGGTGACGGAAGTGGTCGCTGGCAACCCAAAGCGCCGCAAACAGAGCAAAGTTGTATCCGCAATGCATCAAGAAGGAAGCCGCAACGGAATTGGTGCGTGCGCGAACGATGGTGAAGGCCACTCCCACGACAAAGATGCTCAGGATAGGCCCCCAGGCATAACCAAGCTGCGCGCCGTGGATGGCTGCAAACGCAGCGGCCGTGAGAATGATCGCCGTAGCCAGTCCGAAGGCGCGCCGCATTAGGGGATAGAGCATGCCGCGAAAAAATAACTCCTCAAGCAAGGGTGCCAGGGACAACCCAAATGCCGCCAGGAGGTATGCGCTGGTTGCATCGTGGAAGTACTTGTCCATGGGCAGCGACTTGGGAATGGGCAGGAAGCGCGACAAGCCCTCCACCACCACAGCGAGAATGCTTCCGGTGATGAAATACCCCGGGGCTGAGGCTCCCGGCCAGTTCCAGCGAATCACGTCACGGAAACGCTCGTGCGTCCTGCTCCGCGCCAGGATGAAGATAAAAATCAGCACCAACGGATAGGCGGCTGCCTGCGCTCCTACCACGATGCGGGCGTCGGTAGCCAGGTCCGCAAGAGGCATACTCCGTAGCGCAGGAACATGGTGTGCGATGGCCAGCGCAAGCATGCTCAACACGAACACCGCGAAAAGCGTGAATCCCAAAATGGCGAGCACATCCCACCACGACCAAGCTGGAAAACGCAGCGGAGGAGGGGCCAACTCGGACCCTATTGGAACAGGTTCCGAGGGGAATCCGATATTCTCGGATACCATGGTCAAAGGCTCGGACTGGCTCTCGTCCGGCGCCGGCAGCGGGTTGGGTGGCAGGGACATGAACTAGTTCTCGCCCTCTGCGAACGCGACAGCCAACTCCTCATCGCTGCTCTGTATATTGGACGCGCGAGGGAGTAACTTAGCCAGAATTTGGCCGGTGTAAGACTTCCTGACCGCTGCAACCTGCTCCGGCGTTCCCAAGGCAACGATGCGACCTCCCTTTTCGCCGCCTTCCGGGCCGAGATCGATGATCCAGTCGGCGTTGCGGATGACATCCATGTTGTGCTCGATGATGATCACGCTATTGCCCAGATCGGTCAGCCGGTGGAGCACTTCCAGCAGCTTACTGACGTCATCAAAGTGCAAACCGGTGGTCGGTTCATCCAGCAGGTACAGTGTCTTGCCGGTCTGCCGCTTGCTCAGCTCGCGCGCCAACTTGATACGCTGCGCTTCGCCGCCCGACAATGTTACCGCCGACTGTCCAAGATGAATGTATCCAAGCCCGACGTCCACCAGCGTCTGCAGTTTCTGCTTGATCTGGGGAAAGTTCTCCAGAACCGGCAAGGCATCGGCCACGGGTGCCTCCAGCAAATCAGCGATGGAATAGCCCTTGTACTTTACTGCCAGCGTCTCGTGATTGTAGCGCCGACCCCCGCAGATCTCACAAAGGACGTACACATCTGGCAAGAAGTTCATCTCAATACGCCGCTGCCCTTCCCCCTGACAGGCCTCACAGCGTCCACCGGCCACATTGAATGAGAAACGGCCAGCCTTGTAACCGCGCTCGCGCGACTCGGGGAGCATGGCGAAGAGATCGCGGATGTGGGTGAAAACGCCGGTGTAGGTTGCGGGATTCGAACGCGGCGTGCGCCCGATTGGCGATTGGTCGATTTGAATGACCTTGTCGATGAACTCAATTCCGGTGATGGCTTTGTGCGCTCCCGGTTCTTCGCGCGAGCCGTACAGCGCCTTCGCCAGGGCGCGATAAAGAATGTCGTTAACCAGAGTCGACTTGCCCGACCCCGACACGCCGGTCACTAGCGTCATCACGCCCAGAGGGAAGCCGACGTCCAGGTTCTTCAGATTGTTTTCTCGCGCGCCTAGGATCGTAAGCGCCTTGCCGTTTGGCTGCCGCCGAGCGTAGCGGTACGTGACTCGCTTCTGGCCAGAAAGGTATTGTCCGGTGAGCGAACGCGGCTCAGCCTCGATCTCACCGGGTGTACCACTGGCCACGACTTCGCCGCCATGTCGCCCCGCACCGGGGCCGAGGTCAATTACATAATTCGCACGTAGAATCGTATCCTCGTCGTGCTCGACCACCAGGACCGTGTTGCCGAGATCGCGTAGCGCCTCCAGCGCTTGCAGCAGGCGGTTGTTGTCGCGATGGTGCAGGCCAATGGAAGGCTCATCGAGCACATACAGGACGCCGCGTAGCTTCGAGCCAATCTGAGTTGCCAGGCGAATCCGCTGGCCCTCACCACCGCTCAAGGTCATCGCCGAGCGATTGAGCGAGATGTAGCCCAAACCAACAGCATTCAGAAACCCTAGCCGCTCGGCGATCTCCTTGCGGATTCGCCCCGCAATGAGTTCTTCGCGCTCCGAAAGCCTGATCTGCCCGATGGCCTCCGCCGCCCGCGAAACCGGCAGGGAAGTGAAGTCGGCGATGGACATGCCATTAACCTTTACTGCCAGGCTTTCCGGTCGCAGGCGCTTGCCATGACACACAGGACAGGTTGTCGCCGACATGTGATCGGGCAGCCACTCGCGATACGCCCCCGAGCTGCTGTCTTCCATCGAGCGCCGCAGATACGAGAAGACCCCTAAGAAGCCTCCGCGCTTTTGCTCGCCCCGCTGGGGTCCGTATAGGATCAGGTCCTGGGCTTTGCGGGGCAGTTTCTCGAATGGTGTGCTCAGGCTAAAGCCGTAAGCCTCGGCCGCCAACTGCAGCATGTGAATAAGGTTTTGCGATGCTGATCCTGGGCCTAAAGCACCGTCTAGCAGGGGTTTCGACCAGTCTGTAATGACCTTCGCGGGGTCGAAATCGAACTTGCTGCCCAGCCCGTTGCACTCCGGACATGCGCCATACATGCTGTTGAAGGAGAACGACCGCGGCTCCAGCACGGGTACGTTAACGCCGCAATCCGGGCACGCGAGCTTAGAAGAGTACAGTCGCTCATCTCCGCCCACTACGGCGACCTGGACCAGTCCGTTGGCCATTTTCATCGCCAGCTCAACCGCGTTGGCCAGGCGGCGTTCGATACCCTGCTTAACCAATAAACGGTCCACTACCAACTCGATGGTGTGGTTCTTGCGCTTATCAAGCTTGATCTCCTCGTCGGCAACGTTGCGCAGCTCACCGTCAACGCGGGCGCGGGTGAAGCCCTGCTGCACCAGTTTGTCAACTTCCTTCTTGAACTCACCCTTGCGGCCGCGCACGATGGGCGCCAGCACCATGACGCGGTCGTCCGGCCTCAACTCCATCACCTGCTGCACGATCTGGTCAGCCGACTGGCGCGATATGGCGCGTCCGCATTGCGGACAATGCGGCACCCCGACGGATGAATACAACAAGCGCAGATAGTCGTAAATCTCGGTGATGGTGCCCACCGTCGATCGCGGGCTGCGGCTGGTCGTCTTCTGCTCGATGGCGATCGAAGGGCTCAGACCGTCGATGCTGTCCACGTCCGGCCGTTCCATCTGGTCCAGGAACTGGCGGGCGTAGGCGGAGAGTGTCTCGACGTAGCGGCGCTGTCCTTCGGCGTAGATGGTGTCAAAGGCGAGCGACGACTTCCCCGAGCCGCTGAGGCCGGTGATTACGGTCAAGGTGTTACGGGGAATTTCAACGTGGATGTTCTTGAGATTGTGCTGACGCGCCCCACGTACAGTGATGCTGGTAATACCCATGAATAAATTTGCGATGGACTGCTCTGGACACTCCGGGAGAGGAGGAACGCAACTCTACTGACGTATCTTATTTGCCAACATCCAAGGCAGTCAATGCGAGGTAAAGTTGCATCAGAATAGATGAAAGAGCCCGTACGGCGGATTCGAGCGACGGCCAGATGCAACGTATCCAGAACTTGCCGCGTAAAAGATTGAAAAGATTGAATCGAAGCGAACAAGAAAAGGACTCATGAACGCGCTCATACTTTCCTTTCTACTGTTATCCACAGTTGTTGCGGCGTTTGTCCTCGGAGTCGCCTTGGGATATTGGTCCATCTGTGGAGTGCTATACCTCTTCCGCCCGGGCCGCCCGCAGCGAAAGGCCGCCCGTACGCCCGCTCTGGTGCCGACCAGCGGAGACTAAGAGCTAGTAGCCCTGCGATTTACCCACCTTTGCCCAACAGTCTGCTGCTAATCGCCACATCTCGGCAGATTTATTGAACATTTCATCGCCACCAGCGTTGGACGCTGAGAGATTTTTCAACAGCGATAAGCCGCTAGTCCAATTGCCCTGTGTAGCAAATTGCCACAGCCCTTCGAACGCTCGTCCGAACTGTTGCGCTTGGCATCACGGCGACGAGTGACCCCCGTCACAGCGCTCCGTAAGTCCGTATTCCACAATGAGATCGTACTCACTGGAAGTTGCGTGGGTGCGGGTCAAGCCGGGAGCAGCGCCAGTTCGCAGTCATGGCTTCCGGAACATAAAGCCCAGTTTTCATAACTATTTATAGGAGTCGTCATGAAGAAAGTCATTCTAGCCGTGCTGCTCATCGCAGTTGCCCTGTTTCTGGTTCTTCCCAGCCTCTCTTGGGCGCAGAGCACCGAAGAGGTCTACAAGGCAAAGTGCGCTGGCTGCCACGGAGCTGACGGCAAAGGTACCGCCGCCGGCACGAAGATGGGAGCGCAGGCTTTCTCGTCTCCCGCAGTGCAGAAGATGTCCGACGCCGAAATCGCCGACTTTATCGAAAACGGTGGGCCGCAGAAGAAGGCTACCCACGCTTTCGCCAACAAAGGTGTGAGCGGCGCCGATGCGGCGAAGCTGGCTGCGTACGTGAAGACATTGAAATAGTTTTCGCGTTCAGAAACGCGTCCACTCCAGACCGGCCATGAACTTGGATCGGTCTGGACTGGCAGCCTCCCCCGAAGTTTGCAGTCGCCCGACCGCGCTGTCACTTGGCGCCGCTTCCTACCTGCCGAGGTCCGACCGGGCCGCCAGGGCGACTTGGAGAGAAATTCAATGAGCAAGGGAATCCTCTACGATGCGACGCTGTGCATCGGCTGCAAGCAGTGTGAGCAGGGCTGCGCCACAGAAAACGGCCTGCCTTATGACGATCGCATTGCAGCCGAGGAAGTCACGTCGGCGCACAAGTACACTGTTGTTCTCACCAAGGACGACAAGTTCATGCGCCGTTTGTGCATGAACTGCGACGACCCGGCCTGCGCCTCAGTTTGTCCCGTGGGCGCGCTGAAGAAGACCGCACTTGGCCCGGTCACCTATGACAAGAGCCGCTGCATGGGGTGCCGCTACTGCATGGCAGCCTGTCCCTTTGGGGTACCGAAGTACGAGTGGAGCAAGGCGGTTCCGGGAGTGCGCAAGTGCATCATGTGCAGCCAGCGGGTAGCGGAAGGCAAGCAGACAGCGTGCGCCGAGGCCTGCCCCACAGGCGCTACCAAGTTCGGCGATCGCGACGCGTTGCTTGAAGAAGCGAAGAAGCGCATCCACGACAATCCGGGCAATTATCTCAACCATGTCTTTGGGGAAACGGAAGTCGGCGGCACCTCGGTTTTCCTGTTGTCATCAGTAGGTTTCAGCCAGTTCGGCTATCGGGCCGACCTGACCGAGCGGGCCCTCCCGATGTACACCTACCAAGTCCTATCGCGCATCCCTGATTTTGTGCCGCTGTTCGGCGTATTGCTGGGTGGCGTGTATTGGATCACCCACCGCCGCGAAGACGTGGCGCAAGCCGAAGCCGAGGAGAAAGAGCACAAAGGGGGTGTTCGATGACGGTTCCGAGAGTACGGTTCACCTTGTGGAAGGCGATCTTCCTGTTCATCATGGCGGCGGGCGTCTATTGCACCTATCTGCGGTTCTTCCGCGGGCTTGGCGCTTCCACGAATCTGAGCGACCAATTTCCCTGGGGCCTATGGATCGGCTTTGATGTGATGTGCGGTGTCATGCTGGCGGCCGGCGGTTTCACCCTGACCGCGGCTGTGGAAATTTTCAACATCAAGCGGTTTCATTCCATCGTGAGGCCCACGATCCTCACCGCGTTCCTGGGCTATCTGTTGGTGTGCGCGGCGCTGATGTACGACTTGGGATTGCCCTGGAACATTTGGCATCCGCTCATCATGCGCAATCCGCACTCGGTGATGTTCGAAGTGGCTTACTGCGTGATGTTTTACACCACAGTGCTGGCACTGGAGTTCTCGCCGATTGTGCTGGAACACTTCAAACTCAAGAGAGCGTTAAAGGTGGTGCGCAGCGTCATGGTCGTGTTCGTGATTCTCGGTGTCTTGCTCTCTACCCTTCACCAGTCATCGCTCGGAACGCTGTATCTCATCATGCCGAACAAGCTGCACCCGTTCTGGTGGAGCCCGCTGCTCCCGGTCTTCTTCTTCCTGTCGGCCATTGCGGTTGGATTGGCGATGACCATCTTCGAGTCTTCGATGAGCTCGAAATACTTCGGCCGCGAGCTCGAACTGC
>JBKQKT010000069.1:0-24062 GCA_052147365.1 Candidatus Korobacteraceae bacterium
AGCGCGGCGGGATAGACCATCTTGTAGCCGAAGTAGCCGCCGGCCAGAAACAGCCCCACAGTGCTGAACATGAAGGGCAACACGTAGCGGCGCTCGTGACGGTACAGCCCGGGCGAGATGAACGCCCACACCTGATACAGCACGAACGGCGAGGCCACAAAACAGCCGGCCAGCAGCGATACCTTCAGATACATGTTGAAGGGATCGGTCGGGTTCAGATAGACCAGCTTCTGCTCCAGATGATGGCTGGCCAGCGCCTCCATGATGGGCTTCTGCATAAGCGCGAAAATCTGCTCGTGGTACCACCAGCACACGCCAAACCCGCCGATGATATACAGCGCGCTATAAATGATGCGCCGGCGCAACTCCTCCAGGTGTTCGAGGAAGCTCATGCCGGTCATCTCTTCCGAGGCGCGCTTTTGGGTGGCTTGCACTACAGGGCTGGGCATCGGCTAGTCGGTGCTCACGGAGATCGAGGGAGGGAGCGGTTTCGCCTCTGCGGTTTCGCTTGGATTGGTTAGCGTTGCGGAAACGTCTTCAGAGTTCCCCCGGCTGACGATGCCTTGCGCTTGCGTGATCGCCGGCTCCTCAGGCTGCGGCTCGGGCGGGAGAACCCGAGGAGCTTCCTTCTCCTTCTTGGCGCGCTCCTCCAGCTCGATGTTCAGCATTTCGTCTTCGAGCTGACGGCGGAACTCGTTGCTCGCCCGTTTGAACTCGGCCATGTACTTGCCGAGCTGGCGTGCCAGCTCGGGGAGCTTCTTGGGGCCAACCAGCACCAAGGCCAGCAAAAAGATGAAGATGAGCTCCGGCATCCCGAGATTCATGGGTCAATGATAAACCAGTGGCGAGGGATCAGGGCCTAGGGCACAACGACTACCTTGCCGAATTGTTCGCTGCTGGCCAGATACTCATGGGCTGCGCGCGTTTCGCTCAGCGGGAAGGTGCGGTCCACCACTGGCTTCAGCTTGCCGGCGAAGACGTGCTTGAGAACTTCATCGAGTTCGCCCATGGCGCCCATGTACGAGCCGAGTAGCGAGAGCTGGCGCGAGAAGAGGAAGCGCAAATCGAGGTTGCCTTCGTATCCCGTGGTTGCGCCACAGGTCACGAGCGTGCCGCCGTGCTTCAGCGACTTCAGGCTTTCCTTCCACGTCGCCTGTCCGACGTGCTCGAAGACAATGTCCACGCCGCGTTTGTCGGTGATGCGCCGCACCTCATCGCCGATCTTCTGCCGGTAATGGTCGATGGTGTGGTCGGCGCCCAGCTCGCGCGCCTTCTCCAGCTTGCGCTCATCGCCTGCAGTCGTGATGACGTAAGCTGAAAGCATTTTGCAGATCTGAATCGCGGCCGAACCCACGCCCGAGCCTGCGCCCAGCACCAGCACCGTTTGCCCGGCGCGCAGTTGCGCGCGGCCCACCAGCATGTGCCACGCGGTGAGGAAGACCAGCGGTACGCTGGCGGCCTGCACAAAGTCGAGCGTGTCGGGAATCGGAATGACGTTCACGCGCGAGACAGATATGAGTTCGCAGTTGCCGCCATCCACCCCGTTGCCCAGCACGGCGAATTGCGAGCAGAAATTGTGCCGTCCCTGGTTGCACTGCTCGCAGTGGTTGCAGAACACCATGGGCGCCAGCAGCACGCGCGCGCCTTCGCTCAGGCCGTTGACGTATTCGCCACACTCGACGACCTCGCCCGCGATGTCGCTGCCCAGGATGTGCGGCAACTGCACACCAGGCAGCCCTTTGCGCACCCAAAGGTCGAGGTGGTTCAGCGCACAGGCGCGCACGCGCACCAGCACCTGGTCCTTGCGCAGCACAGGATCGGGAATATCTTCGTACTTCAGGACTTCAGGGCCGCCAAACTCATGAATGCGGATGGCTTTCATCGTGATCTCCTAACCAGATGCGCGCACCTTCGTTATACACTGCTGTGAACACAACGGAGACAATCATGCCACGAGGCATCACACCGCGCCAGCCTTCACGCAGCGGGCGCCAGGACAAAGTTGCCAAAGCGACTCCGCGCGCGCGAGTCCGATCCTCCGAGGGATTTTCCGTTTCGAGAAAATCCGCCAAGGTTGCCATTCCACTTGCTGGACGAAAAGCGGCCACGAAAAAAGCCGTCCGCAAGGCTGCGGGCACTCCCAAGGGCTACAACCCGCTCGCCCCTGAGCGCGTTAACGAAATTCTCAAGCGTCTCGACGAGCGCTATTCCGCGGCCACCTGCGCACTGCACCACAGGAGCGCGTGGGAGCTGCTGGTGGCAACCATTCTCTCCGCCCAATGTACCGACGTGCGCGTCAACATGGTCACGCCCGTGATCTTCGCGAAGTATCCGACGGTGGAGGCCTTTGCGGCGCTCAAGCCGGAGGAACTGGAGCCCGACATTCGCTCGACCGGCTTCTTCCGCAACAAGGCCAAATCTATCGTCGGTGCGGCGCGCAAGCTGATAAGCGATTTCGGCGGCGAAGTCCCGCGCACCATGGACGAACTGCTGCAAATCCCCGGCGTGGCGCGCAAGACCGCCAACGTCGTGTTGGGCACATGGTTCAAGATCGCCGTCGGCGTCGTGGTGGACACGCATGTCCAGCGCATCTCGCGGCGGCTGGAGCTGACGAAGAACGACGACCCGCAGAAGATCGAGCAGGACTTGATGCGGGTAATCCCGCGCCACAAGTGGATTGTCTTCGCGCATCAGATTATCCTGCACGGGCGTGCGTTGTGCATCGCGCGCAAACCCAAATGCGCCGATTGTCCGCTGGAGAACCTGTGCCATGCTGCCGACAAGACCTGGAGCACGGTGTGGGTAAACAAGGGCTAGGGGTTAGGATTATCTGCTAACCACTAGCACCTAGCCTCTGGCCCCTGCATTACTGCAGATGCTTCATGCGGAAGGGCACTTCGACCACGGCCTCCAGCGCAATCGGCGCGCCATTCTTTGTGGCCGGCTGGAAATGCCAGCGCGCCAGGGCGCGCATTGCGGTCGCATCCAGCCGTGAATCGAGGCTGTCAAGGACTCTAATTTCATCAACTGTACCGTCGACGCGGATCACGGCGTAAAGCGTCACCTTACCTTCCACCTTGTCGCGCAGCACATCGGGCGGATATGCGGGGTCAACCTTCATCGTGGCCACGGGTGCGGAGAGCGCGCTCTTGTCATCGGTGGGCTTCAGCTCAGCGAAGTGAATGATCCAGCTTCCCGTTGATGACGTCAGGTTCGGCATGTTCATAATCAACTTGTAAGAACGCCTGGCCCCGAAGACCCGGCTCTCAATGGAGCGATCAGGATCGTCTGACAACGTGGGAGGCGGCGGTGGCGGCTGACGGTCACGAATACTGGGGATCGAAGGCTTCATGGCCGCCGCGATCATCGCCTTGCGCGCATCGGCGTCTGGAGCGCCGTTCGGAGACTTGCCCAGAGTTCCCGCCACCGCTGACGTAGTCGCGCCTGGAGGAGGTGCTCCAACACTGATACCCGGAGGCAGGCTATTTCCACTGCCCGATCCGTTACCAGTTCCGCTCCCACTGCCAGTGCCTGTGCCACTTCCCGTACCCGTGACGTTGGGCGTGCCCGGCGCGTCGGGCTTGCCGCCCGGTGATGCATGAAATTCCCCGCTGCGGTTGCCCTCGGGCACCGAGATGGGCCCGCGAACGTCAGCGGGATTCAGACCCAGAGCAATCAGCTGACCTTGCCCCTTGGTTGCTTTAAGGCCCTGCACATTTGGAGGTGGGCCCGGAGCTGCCGCTGCTTCCGCCGCCTTCTTGGCTGGGTTGTCAGTTTCACCGCTGGCGTGCTGTGCCGGGACAGGCAGCTTGGGAGCAGCCACCTGTGGCTCCAATTGCGCCATATTGATCTGTCCAGTCTTGAGCTTTAACTGGTCCACCGTCAGAGCTGGCTCAACCACCGCCGGCTGTAGCTCAGGCGGCAACTGCAACTTTGGTTTGACCTGGGAGATGTCCGCCGAAGGTCCAACCACCTGCTGCTCGAGTTGTGGGATCTTTCGCTGCGAGGCCGAGCGCGCCGAGGCGGCAATCGGCTGGGCTGCGGGAACCGCAGTCCACGCAACGATGTTCGGCAACGGCACGTCCTGCTTTAGCTTCACCCTGGGTGGCGTGACGATGGTCTGATGATTGTTGTCAGGATCAGGAGGAAGCGAAAGGATCTCCTGTTTGGCCAGTTTGGGAGCGCCCTTGCGCGGCTTCATTGCCCCTTTGTTGCCGGTTTGGATAGGCGGCAGATATTCGCTGACCGGAAAGTATTCGACCTTGGTGTTCTCAAACGGCGATTGCAGCTTGGGCGCATGCCGAAAGAACGGTATGGTGCAGAGAATGTAAACCAGGGTCACAAAGGCAACGTGACCGGCGTAGGATTCGAAAAAGCGCTCGCCATCAATTCCAGTGCGAATGAAGTAATTGGGGCGCACCGGAACCGGTTGCGCTGTGGTCTCCACCGGAGGCGGCTCACGGCGGAAGAGCCAGTCGCCAAGGTTGCGCAGAAAAACGCGTCGCCAAGGTTCCAGTTCGCGCAACAGCACCGGAGCGTCGTGCTCCGGAAAATCGAGCTGGACTTGGAGTGCAGTGCCCTGTGACATCGTCGTTTGCCGCGGGGAGGTACTCGGATTATAACGGAAATCCGAAGCTGCATCCGGGGGTTCGCGCACTGCTGGCGCGCTGCTTTGCAATCTGTCGGCAACATGCAATCATGGTGATGGGGGAACCTTCAGGGTGAGGAGATGTCTGCCTTCGACCGCGCTTGTGTTCGCATTACTCACGTTTGCGGCTGCGCACCAACAACCGCGTTCCCCGGCCGCACAGGACGCCAACGATCCCTCGGGTATGTATTCTTTCCTGCGTGAAGGCGAATTCGTACAGCTCACCGTGGACGATGGCAAGCTCTCCGGCTATATCTCGCGGTTTGGCGATACCGACAGCGACAAAGGGCAGTTCATCGATCAATTCTTCGACAAGGCATCACTCAATGGTGATCAGCTCGCGTTCAACACCAAGACAGTGCATGGGACCTGGTACGAATTCACCGGGGTCATAACCAAAGCGCCAAGCAAGCAGCCTCCCCAGGAAGGTTACCGCGTCATCAAGGGCACGCTGGTCCAGCACATGACCGATGCCAGCAAGGTGGACAAACCGCGGCAGCGCGAGGTGGAGTTCAAGTCGTTTCCACAGGACTTGAGCAAGCCGTAGGAGCAGGTGCAATCGCGATGACGCTGCGAGTGACATATTTAGATTGTTAACGTATCTCTACCACACGATCTCCTGCATTTAGACACGATTCAATCATCGGCCAGAGCTTCTCGAACGTTATCATCAACTCGGAAGTCCTACAGTTCCCCAACCGCACCCACAGCAATCTAACCTTGGACTCAGGCTGGTTGGCGAAATAGAGGAAATCTTCATCCTTGCTGATGATGATACGTTCCTGAGTACTCGCATACCTGCAGACTTCCACATCGGAGACTTCCGCCAAACCAACATCGAGAACGTGCTGGCAATCAAAGCCTCGCGCTCGCAGGCACTCCGCGAGCGCATTCGGGAGCTGGTTATCGACCAGAAACCTCACGTCGTCTGGAGCACGACATGGTCAGTTTGATGGGCGGCGTAGTCGAGGACTGCGAGGATGTCCTCGCGCTCCAGAAAGGGATAGTCCGCCAGGATTTCCTCGAAAGAAGCACCGGCGCCAAGCAATTCGAGGACGTCTGTAACACGCATGCGTTGACCACGAATACACGGGCGTCCTCCGCACTTTCCTGGGTCGACGGTGATTCGCTGAAGGCGTTCCAAACTCATAGAAATTACCTTGTCGTTGAAAGATACCCTGTGCTGTGTTCATAGCGCAACTTTCGAGACACTACGTGCTATGGCTTCATCTCCCGTCACTGCGCCAACACCTTCTCCGCCACGCGCTGCGTCTGTTCGAAGTTCTTCGACACAACGCTGGCCTTTTGCATGGCGGCCCGTGCTTCCTCATTGCGGCCGCTTTGTTCCAGCGCCTTGGCCAGCAATACATAGGCCCAGTCCAGAGACTCTACCTTCAGGGCATTCGAGTACGCCGGGATGGCGGTTTTCAGGTCGCCCAACTTGTGCGCCATGATTCCCAAGCCGAGCCACGACTCGCCATCGTTGGGATTCAGATTCACAGCTTGCTGGAAACTCTCGCGCGCATCGCCGTAATCTCCAACCTGTCGATAGGCAAGACCCATGTTGCGGAACGTCTGCGCCCGGGTGACCGCATTCAGGCGAGCTGTGCTCTGGGTCATTGCGAGCACTTTCTTGTACTGCTCGATGGCGGCGAAAGGCTGGTTGTGCCCTTGCTCGTAGGCGCCGATGTTGAGATTACTGTCGGCGTCGGAATGATTGAGAGCGAATGCAGCGCGAAAATGCACGATAGCCTGCTCCTCTTCGCCTACATTCAGAAAGGCGTGGCCCAGGTTGTTCTCGGCGACCCAGCCGTCAGGGTTAGCGTGCAATGCTTGGCCCTCCAGCGCTACCACGCGCGACCATAGCTTGACATTGTCGCTCCAGTAACCTAATTGCTGACGAGCCGTAAGAGCGAGCGCCAACAAAGCAGCTACACTCACTCCCGTCTGCCAGACCATCGCGACGCGCTTGTGCGCGAGCCACTCCGCAGCTGTCCAAACGGCCATGATGAATAGTCCCACGAAGGGAAGATACGCATAGCGATCGGCCATTGCCTGGACTCCAACTTGCACCAAACCGATCATCGGGACCAGGGTCCCAAGAAACCACAGCCAGCCAACCAGCAGATAGCGCCGCCGATGCCGTTCCGCAACAGTCAGGGCGGTGATCCCCACCAGTAGTACAAACGCGGCCAGCACCTGCCAGACCGACACCGAACTTCCCGGATGTGGGTACAGCAACGAAAGGCGCGCAGGCCAGAGAGCCTTTCCTAGGTAGCGCGTATAAGCAACAATCGCGTTCTCCACGCGAATTGGAAATGGCTGCCAGTTAGGGCCGCTCATCGCACCCGACTCATGTTGGGCTATCAAGGTGACAACGGCGCTGGCCGCCGAAAGCGCTAGCAGCGGCAGCTTCTCCAGCACCAGCCAGGAGAAGCTTCTTGCTTGCATGGCGGTCTCCGCCTCCGTAGGCGGATCCGTGGCGAACATCCGCCGCAGCGGCCAGTAATCCCAGAGCAACAAAACCAACGGCAACGTGATGACCTGCGGTTTGGCCATCAGCCCGCAGGCGAAAAGCACGGCGACGACTGAATACCGGCCGATCTGCCCAGCCTCTCGCCTGTGGCGAGAAGACTGGGGCACCCATTGTGCATACCAGCGATAAGCGCCCAATGCCAGCAGAAAGAACATCATGCTGAGCAGGTTCTTACGCTCAGCAACCCAGGCCACAGACTCAACGTTGATGGGGTGCAGCGCGAAAAGTGCCGCCATAAGCGCGCTGCGGCCGGCATAGCCAGTCGCCCGCTGCAGCACCAAGAACAGCAGCAAGACGTTCAGCACATGCAAAAACAGGTTAACGTCATGATGCCCCGCCGGATTCATTTGGAACAACTGATAGTCCAGCGCATGGGAAAGCCAGGTCAGCGGGTGCCAGTTGGAAGCGTCGAAGCTGGTGAAAGCCCAAGCTACGGTCGCCCAGTGCAATCCATCGTGGACGTGAGGGTTATGCACGATATACAGATCGTCGTCGTAATTGAGGAAGGGATCACTGCCGACCGAATAATAGAGAGCGATCGTCGCTACGACGAGGAGAAGGCCGAGAAGGAGGCGCTGCTTGCCGGGACTGGGGACGAATCCGGTATGGGGCGGCTGAGCTTTCTTTTGTTTCTTAGCTCCTATGTTGACCGAACTCACCCGTTCCCCCGTTTTGCGGGGATTATATCCCGGCTGTCGGTTCTCGAGATGGCTACAGCAGTTCCGAGGTTGGTGTGTCCGGGTAGAGCAGGCCTTCAGGCCTGCGTCCGCCAGCTACTAAGAAAAATGCTTCCGCCGCTGAGGACACAGACCTCAGCGGCGGAAGCGAAAGCAGGAAGCGCTCGCGAACGCGGGCCTGAAGACCCGCTCTACCCGAGCCTGCTGGATACACCAACTCCGGAATTGATCTAGTCTAACGGTGACCCGATGAAGGCCGCAGCCGGACAGCCGTCACTTTCCCCGTGCGTTCTTTGCCGGCCGGTTCGACATTCTCTGCTCGATGGACGCGACGTGGCCATCTTCCATCTCGGCCAAGTCGCGATACAGCAGGCGCAACGGACCCGGTGCGGTTTTTTCCACCAGTTCTGCGTAGTACTGTTGGGCGCTGCGCTCGGCCTTGAACGCAACCTGTAGAGCGCGGTCGCGGGCGCTGACTATCGTCTGCCCGGGAGCGGGGAAAAAGTCCCCCTCTTCCAGACGCGGAACCTCAATCAACTCCGCCAAGTCCTCTTCCGTCAGGGCGCAACTGGACGTTCCGAAGCGTTCCATGTAAAGGCTTTGCAGCTTGGAACTGTGTTCCTTTTCCTCCACCGCCATCTCCTGAAAGACGCCGGCGACCTCCAGCGAATCGCTATCGCGGAATTCGGCAAACATTTCTGCGAACCGCTGATAGAGCTCAGCGTTGCGCTCCTCGATGAAGATGGCAACGTGCAGGGCTTCTTGAGGATTGAGAGCAGCAAAACTCCGTTTCATGGCGTTCTCCGGGAGACTGTGGTCTGTGGAGAAATTGTATCGGCAAAGGCGCGCGGAGCCGCGCACAAACCACAGAAGTTTTGCCGCTTAGTTCCGAAATGGGAATCGCAGGGCGCGATTCCCGTTATCCTACCGTCTGCTTGGCCGACTCGGCTTCCAGCTTGGCCTTCCCAGTCGCTTGCTTGGCTCTGTCAGCTTCAATGCGCGCGATGGTCCGCTTGAGCCAGTGCTTTACGTTCTCGCGCAGCTCCTCCTCCGTCTGGCCGGACGTGCCCACGGTAACTCCCTGCCGGTTCAATGGAATGTGGTGACACGGCACATCTTCGGTGCGGTACTCCTCGGGGACAAAGTCATACAACAGGCACTCCCGGCAGGCGTGCGGGCGCGTGGGATCACCGTGGTTGGGACAGGTCAGCGAATCCTGAAAAATGGAAGCCGGCCCCCAGGGAGTGCTGTACCAGTTTCCATACCCCCCTTGCTCCATGAAGTTGAGTTCGTAGCGTAATACCTCAAGCACGTCGCGTTTGTCTTCCGACATAACCCCTCCAGCTGCCAGGCGGATTCTACACGCCTCCCATCCTGATGGAGATTGTGCGCCGATTGCTCGCCGAGCGGCTGTGACGTAGCTCACGTTGGGGTGTGATGGATGAGAGTCGGCAGTCCAACCGCTGAACCATGATGGTCCGGAACACCAAGTCAGGTCGGCTGGCCGATATGGGAGGGCGAAATCTCGGTTACGGGTTATTTTGCCAGCAGCTGAGCGATGGTATCGAGAACGAGCTGGGGAGGCTCGCCTTTTGGCACAAACCCATCCGCGAACTCAATGCCGTCGGGTTTCTCCGGCGCAGTAGAGATGATGAGAATCGGAACTTCTGGTTTCAGTTCCTTCATTTCTCTGGCGATCTCTGTTCCTGTTTTGTCGCTTAGAAAGTGGTCGGCGATCACCAACTCAATAGGGTACTGTTTGAAAAGTTCGAAGCCGCTTTCACCCGAGTTAGCGGTGAGCACATTGAAGCCGACGCTGGCGAGCAGGAACTTCCTTACCCGCAGCGAGATGTCATCGTCGTCAATACACAGTATGAGCGGGAGACGTGCAGCGGTAGACGATGAAGCCGAGATCATGGCGTTCCTTTCTGGGTGCGAAACCAACCCGGTCCTGTGGTTGGCGTTATCAGGCTACGCGCCAGCCACTGTTTACAGGCTTCGCGAACGTCGCGATACTTCCTGACAACCTAGGCTGCGACGAGCTGCTCCAGCGCGTACCTGTTGTGAATGGTTAAGATAGAGGACTTGAGTTCGACTATGTCCTTCTTTCTAAATTCTGCCAGCGTGCGTGTTATAGTCTCCCGACTGGTGCCCACGAGCTGCGCAATGTCTGTATGGGTCAGCGCGAGCCTTGCGCGGACTACTCCATTCGTGGCCTGCCCATCCGTCGCCGATGTGAGCAGGAATTTCGCGATTCTCCCGGGTACTGAGTGTGACAACCCGATTAAGCGGGCCACCGCGTAGGCGTCGTGACAGTCCCGGCCGATATGCTGAGCTGCCTGCAGACAGGCATCACCGTGCTCCTTGAGGAACCCAAGAAAGTCGTCCCGGTTCACAAAAGTGAGCCGGCTTGGCCGCATTGTCTCCATCGTCAACTCATAGGGCTTGCCGGTAATGACTGCGTCTAAGCCGAGAATCTCTCCTCCTCTGGCGATCCGCAGGATAAAGGTTTTCCCATCACGCGAAGCGGTGGAGAGCTTGGCCTGGCCTTGGCAAAGCATGAAGATTCCACGCGGGAGTTGTCCTTCAACAAAAATGACCGCGCCTTCGGGAAAAACCGTTGCATGTTTTATTTGTTTGAAAGCCTCCAGAGATTCCTGGGAGAGGGCGCAGCAGAAATTGCCGGAACCCAGGTGACAAGTTAGACATTCTGCGGATAGACCGTAGGGCGAGTTCATGGCCGTTCCTTATCTGCGCGGGAAGGCGTGCGGGGGTTATTAGTCATGCACCGGCCAGCTTTTCGATGGCAGGCATGTTCTGGATCAGCAGGGTGGAACCATGAAGGTCCGCAATGCGCTGCTCGCGAAAATTGGCAAGAGTTCGGGTAACTGTCTCGCGCGACATGCCGATGATTTGCCCGATCTCATCATGGGTCAAGGCCACTTTGATCCCGTGAGCAGCAGCCGTCCGGGAATCGTCGTGTGACCAGTCCAGCATCAACCGGGCAATTCGCTCGGGTGCTGAGGTCGTTACGAACGAGCGAAGGTGCTGGTACGCCTGTTGGCACTCGCGGCTCAAGTGTATGGCGGCGTGCAGGCAGGCATCGCCGTGTTGCGTCAAAAACTTCAGGAAGTCATCCCGTTTGACAAAGTTCAGTTGGCACGGTTGGCCGGTTTCTGCCGTTGTCTCGTGGGGGATTCCAGAGACGGCTGCGTTCAGCCCCAGCACCTCCCCAGGCTGGGCAATCTTGAATATCAGAGTCTGGCCTGCCCTCGAACTGGCTGACAATTTCACCCGGCCTTTACAAAGAATATAAATGCCACGGCACACCTGCCCTTCCGCGAACAGAGTTGCGCCGGCCGGATACGCGAGTGTGAACTTCAGAGGCTGGAACGCTTCCATTACGGGTTTCGGCAAATGGCAGAAAAAGCCCTCGGAACACAACTTGCAGGAGAGACAGTCTTCAACCAGTTCCATCCCGTATGGTGAATGCATCGGCCACCCTCGCTGTCAGAAGCCCCAAAGCGCGCGGAGCCGGTGGCAGTGGAGGTGTGGGGAGATTAGTTTTCTGACGGCCGACTGCCACGGGCTCGCGCTTTATGTTGTCAGGCTAGTGGGTTGAACAGGTACAAGTCTGGTCAATATTGCTCACCTTACGGGTTACTATTGCTTCTGCTGTTAGCCCCCCAGTGCCCGCGAAGTCTGGCCAATCCGAGCGCCCCCCGGCCTTACATGGCGGTGACTAAGGCATTGAGATTAGCCGTTGCTAAGTCTTACAATAGCCAACGTCTCCGATATTAAGGAGCCTTGCTGCCGCGCTGCGCTCTGCTCCGTCGGTGGTCGTATATGAAGGCCAAAAGGACTCCGGTCCGCAACCAGGGCCGCCCAAGCAAGCAACTCCCGTCAGTGCTGTCTGAAATCCGCGCTACCGCTGGAATCACCAAACGTTCGCGGCTTCGAGCGCCAAAGCCGCAACGGAAAAATGGCGATACGGTTTTCGATCCCAAGCTCTTTCTCACCCAAACCGGCCTGGGCAGGACGGTGCTGAATCTGCAAAGGAATGAACAGGCTTTCGCGCAAGGAGACCCTGCTGATGCTGTTTTCTATATTCAAAAGGGCCAGATAAAAGTAACTGTAACCGCCAAGAACGGAAAGGAAGCCACCATCGCCCTAGTAGGTGCCGGAGACTTCTTGGGGGAGGACAGCATAGCCTCAACCTATCCTCTTCGCCTTGCGACCGCTACCGCAATGACGGGATGTACCCTGCTCAGGATCGGCAAAGCAGAAATGGTGCGCACACTTCATCAAGAACACGCACTGTCGGACCTGTTCGTCTCCTTTCTGCTTGCCCGCAACGCCCGGATGCAGGCGGACCTGGTGGATCAGCTTTTTAATTCCAGTGAAAAGCGGCTCGCAAGGGTTCTGTTACTGCTCGCCCAGTTCGGAAAATCGAGCAAGCCCGAGACGGTAATTCCTAAGATCAGCCAGGAGATCTTGGCTGAGATGATTGGCACGACCCGGTCCCGAGTAAGCTTCTTTATGAATCGGTTTCGAAAGATGGGCTTCATCGAATATAACGGCGAGACTCGGGTCCACAACTCCCTCCTGAATATCTTTTTGCGTGACTAAAGATCCTTTACTCCTGCGTGAACCTCAGAGCACACGGCACCCCATTTTCAAGGCTCAGGGGCCATAGGGGCGGCTCAACATGCGACGCGGCGCACCGGCTTATCTTGGCGCATGTGACTGGATAACGGGCGACACGGAAGTTACGCGCATGACGCAGCAAATCTGCGCACTGCCCAGGTCCGATATCAAGGCCTCGAAAGACCGGGGCGTGCTGCTTCCCTATTCCCGCCCCTTGTGGTTCTTCTTGATCTCCACATTCAGCCGCTTGATCTTCTGGTTCAGGGTAGAGAGCGGGATGCGGAAGCGGTCAGCGGCCTCGGTCTGGTTCCAGTTGCACTTTTCCAGCATGTCGCTGATGACGCGGCGCTCGCAGTCTTCGATGATCTCGAACAGCGAGGCGTCGGGTGAGTGGTCCATGATGGCGAACTGGCTGCCGCGGCCGACCAGGTTGTCGGGCAGAAGATCGAAGGTAAGGTTGGGGCCGGTGGCCAGCACGACGGCGCGCTCGATCACATTTTCCAGCTCGCGCACGTTCCCAGGCCAGTCATAGTTCATGAGCGGACGAAGTGCTTCCGGCGTGAGGTGCAGTGGCGGGCGGTCGTTCTCCTTCGCGAACTTGGCTATGAAGTGCTCCGCAAGCAGCGGGATATCGTTCTTGCGCTGGCGCAGGGGCGGCAGGTGAATGGTAATAACATTGAGGCGGTAGAACAGATCGTCGCGGAACTTCCCTTCCTTCACCTGCTGCTGGAGATCGACGTTGGTGGCCGCAATGATGCGCACATCCACCTGGATTTCACTGACTCCGCCCAAGTGCATGAACTTCCGGTCCTGCAGCACGCGCAGGATCTTGGCCTGTGTCTCCAGGTTCATGGTGCCGATCTCGTCCAGAAAGAGCGTCCCGCGATCGGCAACTTCAAACAGGCCTTTCTTGCTGGCGATGGCGCTGGTGAACGCTCCCTTGACGTGCCCGAAAAGCGTGGACTCCAGCAAGTCCGTAGGAGTGGAGCCGGTGTTAACGGGCACGAACGCGCGGTCTTTGCGCGTCGAATTCATATGAATGGCTTTGGCAATCAGTTCCTTGCCGGTGCCGCTCTCGCCTTGCAGCAACACGGTGGAGCGGCTGGGAGCGATCTGCGCCACCAGGTCGAAGATGCGCAGCATGGCCTCGCTTTTGCCGACGATGAATTCAAAGTTGTAGCGCTGCTTAAGCGCGCGCTTTAACTGGATGACTTCTTCTTCGGCGCGCCGGCGGCCCACCGCGGTGCGCACGTCGGCCAGCAGCTTTTCGTTGTCCCAGGGTTTCTGAATGAAGTTGGTCGCCCCGGCCTGCATGGCGTTCACGGCGTTCTCCACCGTGCCATAAGCGGTAATCATGATGACCGGCAGCTCGGAATCGCGTTCACGTATGTCGCGCAGCACCTCGATGCCATTGCGCTCCGGCAGGGCAAAGTCCAGCAGCACCAGGTCGAACGGCCGGCCGGCGAGGCGGGCAAGGCCCTCGTGGCCGTCGTTGGCGGTCTCCACCTCATAGCCTTCCAAGTCGAGCAGGGTCTGCAATGATTCGCGAATGGCGGCCTCATCGTCAATAATGAGGACCGAGCCCAGCGAGGCGAACTCTTCGCGGCCGGTAGTGGACCGGCTGATGGTTGCCTCAGGCATTGACCGCCTTCCTCACCATGGGAAACTCCATGATGAACGTCGTGCCCCGCCCCGGCTTGCTGTCCACGCGGATCCTGCCCGCGTGTTCCTGAATGATGCCGTAGGTGACGGAAAGTCCCAGCCCGGTGCCGCTGCCATGGCCGGTTTTGTTCTGCGGCTTGTTCTTGGTGGTGAAAAACGGATCGTAGATCCGATGAATGTGCTCCTGCGCGATGCCCGTGCCCGTGTCCGACACAACCACTTGCACTTTGTGGCCATTATTGGTGCTGATGGTCAACGTTCCGCCTGCCGGCATGGCGTCCTTCGCGTTGAGGAACAAGTTCAGGAATACCTGCTGAAGCTTGCCCGTGTTCCCATGGATCGGCGGCAGCTCCGGCAGCAGCTCCTGTTGCACGGCGATGCGCGCGGTCTTGAACTGGTGATCGAGTAGTGTCAGCGTGTCCTGAATCACGCGATTCAAGTCAACGTTGGCGAACTCGGTGCTCGAGGTGCGGGAGAAGTTCAGCAGGCTGTTCACGATCTCCGACGCGCGGAAAGTCTGGCGCGTAATTTTCTCCAGCAGTGCCGATTGCTTCTCATCGCCGTGCATCTGCTTGGCCAGCATCTGCGCGTAGCTGGAGATGACGGCCAGCGGCGTATTCACCTCGTGAGCAACTCCAGCGGCCAGCAAGCCAACCGACGAGAGTTTCTCAGACTGCGAAAGCTGCGACTCCAACTCCATGCGCTCGGTAATGTCGTCCACGATAATCAGCCGGCCGATAACGCTGAAATCCTTGCTGACCAGCGGGGCAATGGCGATGTTGGTAACTCGCGTGTCACCGGCGGTCGTGCCCAGCCGGAACTTGTAGAGATTGTGAATACCCTGGGTCTGGCGTACGCGGTAATACTCTTCCAGGAACGCAGGCGGCAGCACGTCGGGCATCGAGCGGCCCAACGCCTCCTTTCGCGGCAGGGCGAACATCACTTCCATCTGCGAGTTCCACGACTCGATGCGGTCTTCCAGATCAACCGCCAGCACGCCCACGCTGATGGATTCCACGATGTTCTCGTTGAACTCCTTCAGCCGCTCGTACTGCCCGGCTTTCTGCTCCAGCGACTTGTACAGGCGCGCGTTCTGCACCGCTATGCCGATGTAGCCCGCCAGCGTCTCCAGAAGCTGCACGTCCTCGCTGGAGAGGAAGTCGCCTTCGGCCGTCTTACCCAGGCCAAGTACGGCGATCATGCGATTCATCACCGTGCAGGGGATGTAGTAATTAAGGTCCAGCCGGCGGATGGCCTCGCGTGCAGGCGGAGCCTCGCGCACCGCCTGCTGCGGGTTGTCGAAGAAGAGGTGGCCCGCCTGCCATTCCGGACGCTCCACATGCAGGAAGTCAAGGTTCAGCCCAGCACTGTTGGCAATACCATACGACTTCGCCAGCGAGAACTGCTCGGGATCGTCAGGATTCGACAGAAAGATGGCCAGCCGGTTCACCAGCAGCGTGCGCGACAGGCGGTCCACGATGGAGGTCAACATCTTGTCGAGATCGGTCTCGGAGTTCAGGTCGCGGCCAAATTCGATGAGCGTCTTCCGGTAGTCGTACCGTTTGCGATAGAAAACCTTGTCAAGATAATCCTGCACCCAGTTCTTGAACGGATTGAACAGCAGCGCGGTCACCGCGATGGCCAGAATCAATCCAATCGGCCCGGCACTGGGGAAGTTCTGATGGAAAAGCTCCGAGGCCACGCCTACCGCTGCGAAGTAGGCTGCCGTAATCGCGCCCGCCGCGATGGTATAGGCCATGCCGCGCTTGAAGATCAGGTCCACATCCATCAACCGGTAGCGGAAGATGGCGTATCCGAAGGTGAGCGGCAGAAACACCAGCGACAACACCGAAACCTTCATCGCCAGCGTGGGCGTGCTCCAGGACAGGTAAGGGATGACGTAAAAAACGGTGAACGGCGCCACCGCGAGAATCGTTCCCCGCGTCACCCACTTCATCTGCTGCCGCAGGATGAACGTCTCCGCCTTCTGGTAGCTATGCCACAGGACGTAGGCCGCCAGCACGAAGTAGGCAGCCAGGTACGCCATCGAAACGCGGTCGAGCGTCCAGCGAAGTCGCTCGCTGGGCTGGAACAGGGCCACTGCGCAAATTTGCGCCGCCAGCAACACCATGCATGGCACATAGGCCAGCGGAATCAGCCAGGGACGGCGGATGACCAGCCGTTTGCGTTCCGGGAACACCAGCGAGAAATGCAGGAACAGTGCTGGCTGCAGCAGCCACGCCACCACATTCGTCCAATAGACAATCCAGTCGAAGTCGTTGAACTTCCCGGTGTAGTGGAACGCATAGAAGATGAACGAGACCAGGCAGAAAATGTAGAAGTGCGTGCTCCGGGGAGCGGTCCAGCGCCGCAGCAGAACGTAGAGGCCGATGCCGAGGTACACCAGGGCAATGAGCCGCAAGCCGCCGTACAGAGTCCGGTCCGTCGGCACCAGAATCAACGGCGCTTCCAGCGATACACCATGGCGCTCCAGCGAGTAGGTGGCCTTCGCCCACACTCCCACCCGATAGAGCTGGCGCTCGAGGCTGCCAACGTCGGTTATGTTGCGCCCGTCGAGAGCGACCAGGAGGTCACCCTTCTTGATGCCCGCCTTCTGGCCCGGACCGTCGGTGTCCACCCGCTCGGCACGCAGATGGCCAGCGTCTTCCACCCACCACACGCCATCATGCGGCGCGACGAACTCCTGCTCCTTCTGGAAATTGATCCAGCCGAATACGATTGCGGCAACGCTGAGCAGCGCCAGGAACACCGCAAAAAAGCGAGTTCTGAGTTCGGTAGCCATCGCAGCAGGGGGCTGATGGGCTCGACGCACGGGTGCGCCTGCACCCACGTGCCCCTCATCAGCATGCAACTTAGATGCCACCACTTCTGCCCTTAGATATCTGTTAACCCTAGGTTTCTTAATAGTTTCCATGATTATAGAACAGCGTTATGGCCGGATCTATTATTTTTGGTATTTTGCTGTGAAATTCCGAATGTAGGCCGATTACTAAAGTGCAAGTTACTTTCGTGCTGAGTAACGCACTAGAAACTCAAGGCTTCCTATTCTTCATAGATTCCTTAATTAGGAGGTCGAGGTTCCCCGGTTTCGGCACAACGGCGAACCAATGCCCCCGCCAAAATCAAGATGAGATGATGGGTGTCTTGCTGGAAACTTGAAACTCGAAACTTGAAACTGCACTCATGAATCCTGCCACTCTCACCGCCGCTGCTCTTAGTCTGGGAGCGGCTGCCGTCTGGGGCGGAGGCGACTTCGCCGGCGGTATCGCCACTAAACGGGCCAGCGTCTTCCGCGTGGTCGCGGGCGCGCATGCTTGCGGCTTGCTATTCATGCTGCTGCTGGCATGGGTCACCCGCGAACCGGTTCCGCCACACGCTTCGCTGCAATGGGGATTGTTCGCCGGAGTTTCAGGCGCATTCGGCATCGCCGCGCTCTACCAGGCGCTGGCTATCGGGCGCATGGGCATCGTTGCTCCCGTCGCCTCCGTGGTCACGGCGATTCTGCCTGTCCTGGTCGGTATCCGCACCGAGGGTTTACCCGATCGCATTCAGCTGGCCGGGTTCGTCCTGGCGCTGGCGAGCATCTGGTTGGTGGCGCGTCCCGCCGGTGAAATCGATTCCCATCGCGGCCTCGGCCTCGCCGTGCTGGCGGGCGTGATGTTTGGGCTATTCCTGGTGGCGGGAAAGCAGGCAGGTCATGGCGGAGTTTTCTGGCCCTTAGTGGCAGCGCGTACTGCTTCGACGCTGCTGATGTTGATCATCGTCGCGTTCCTGCCACGCGACCCGCGCCCGCTGCGGGCGGCCCTGGTACCAATCCTGCTCTCGGGGATGTTCGACTCGGCTGCGAATGCAATGTTCATCGCCGCCACGCGCCACGGACGTCTCGATGTCGCCGCTGTCTTGTCGTCACTCTATCCCGCCAGCACCGTCATTCTGGCGCGCGTCTTACTGAAGGAGCGGCTCTCCGCCATGCAGAATGTGGGGATCGTTGGCGCGCTGGTCTCGGTGGCGCTGATCTCGACGAGGTAGGAACTAATCTTCCATCCACGCAAACCGGAAAATCGCCAGCGGATCCTCCGCATTCTTCGGCCCCAGCGCAAGATGCCCCTCCGCCACCACCCAGTAATAGGTCTTGAGCGTGGCGATCATCAGGTCAAGTGCCTCATCCAGCGCGCGATGCATGGAAGCCAGCGCCGCCGGCCTCCGCTCATGATGGGAAAAATGCGGAGCCATGACGGACTTGAGATTAGCAGCCGCGCGGTCCAGCGCCGCACCGTCGTTGGCAAACTCACGCTCGCCAACCTTGTCATGCAGCAGTTGCGGATACTTCCCGATCTGCGTCATCGCCTGGCGCAATGAGAGTCCGCTGCTATCGGCTTCGAGCAACCGCAGCATGCGCACCGCCATGGCGTCGGTGTAAGCGCCTCGGACCATGTCAAGAAAGGTGTTGCGGGAGTGCTGCAAGCGGGAATTCTTCTTGATGACCTCGGTCTCCAGCTTGCGATAGATATCGCGGTCGGCCACCAGGCTGGCGACCTGCTTGCCAATCTCCCGCAACTCCGCCTTGGTGCGCTCGCGGAATTTCTTTTCGCTCAACATGCCAGAAGTGTAACCGAAGGCATACGCGTGCAGTTGTGAGACCGATCACACAGTTGCTCCAGTCACACCCGCGCTACAATAAAACCTTCCCGAGGTCCACATCATGACATATCAAGAGATCGTCGAACGCGAACAGAAATATCTTCTGAACACCTATGCGCGATATCCCATCGCCATCGCCCGCGGCAAGGGCGTGTATGTCTTCGACGTCGAGGGCAAGCGCTATCTCGACCTGCTTGCCGGACTGGGCGTCAACGCGCTGGGCCACGCGCACCCGCGCATCGTAAAGGTCATTCGCGACCAGGCGGCCAAGGTCATCCACGTCTCCAACCTCTACTACAACGAGTATCAAGGCCTGCTCGCCGAAAAACTTTGCGCCAAGTCGGGACTCGACCGGGCTTTCTTCTCCAACAGCGGCACCGAAGCCATCGAAGGAGCTCTCAAGCTGGTGCGCGCCGCCGGACACGCCACGGGCGGGCCGGAGAAGTCTATCGTGGTCGCGCTTGACAACTCCTTCCACGGACGCACCATGGGTGCGCTCGCGCTGACCGGCCAGCCGAAATATCGCCAAGGCTTCGATCCTATGCTGGAAGGCGTGCGCTTTGTGCGGCGCAACGACGCGGACGCGCTACGCGCTGTCATGGATGAGAAAGTCTGCGGCATCGTGCTCGAGCCCATCCAGGGCGAAGGCGGCATTCAGGAAGTCTCAGCGGATTTTCTGCGCGCCTGCCGCGAGGTCGCCGACCAGCACCACGCCGCGCTCATCTTCGACGAAATTCAGTGCGGCATGGGACGCACCGGTCAGCTTTTCGCCTTCCAGCACTTCGGCGTCATGCCTGACGTGGTCTGCATTGCCAAGCCAATGGCGGCGGGCCTGCCCATGGGCGCATTCCTCGCCAAGCAGGATTTTGCGCGGCACATCTCTCCCGGCAAACACGGCACTACATTTGGCGGAGGCCCGCTCGCCTGCCGCGTTGCGCTGGAATACCTGGCGATTCTCGAAGACGAGAACCTGCTGGAGAGGGTGCGCCGCGTCGGCGCATATTTCTCAGAGAAGCTGCGTGAAATGGTCGAGAAGTTCGACATCGCCGTCGAAGCTCGCGGCGTGGGCGCGATTCAGGCGCTCGAGTTGACCATCCCCGGCAAGCCCATCCTCGAAGGCGCCCACGCCAACGGCCTGCTCTTCAACGTGACGCAGGACACCGTGCTGCGCTTCCTGCCACCCTTCCTGCTGGAAGAGAAGCACGTGGACAAGGGCGTGCGGATATTGCGAAAGCTGCTGGCCGCCGCTCAGAAAGAGCAGAAGAAGGCGGAGAGGAATGCAAAGTCAGCGGGGCTCGCCGTGGACGCTCCAGTTGGCAGCAACGCCTAACCAGGACGGTTGGTCCTACGGGTACACCACCCGCAACCCAAGATGCTTTTCAAATGCGTCGAAGTCATGATCGCGGTGGAGTAGCTCGTGTCCCGCTTCCAGGCAGAAGGTTGCGATCAGGCAGTCGATGGTTTTGCGCACCGTGGCACCGCGACGCCGTAAGAAACGGTAGTTCTGGGCAGCAGCTACGGCGAATTCGACTCCGCCGGTTTCAAAGATATGGAACTTCTCAAGATCGCGCTGTACCTGAGTGCAAGCGGCGTCGCTTCGAATGCCTTGTAATACCTCGCAAAGGATGAGGTCAGTCAGCCCCAACCGCTGCCGACCGAGTTCCTGATCAAGCCACAACGTCTGGCCATTGACGGTGCCTCCCAGGTAGTCAATCCAAACGGTGCTATCCACGATGACCATGCGGGCACTTTTATTCGCGAGTGCGTTCCTGGCGAGATGCTGCCAGGTCACCCTCCCACTTCACCTTGCCGCGCAGACGCCGGATCGAAGTTTGGGAGTGTGTTTGCACCAACAATCGAAGGCCTTTCTCTACGGCGGCCCTCTTGGTGGCAGATCTGCTCCGTCGCATCGCCTGGCGCATAAGCCGGTCATCAATCTCAATATTCGTTCGCATCGGCGCCTCCGATGTGTAAATATCTCATGTCTTTGTGTATCATTCAAGGACGTTCGTGCGGACTACTCACTTGCGCGAAGGGCGAAGAGCGAACAGCGGCACTTTACGCCTGCTGCGACACCGGATCCAGCGCCGTCTGCTGCGCGCGTTTGGCCCCGTGGGGATGCCGCTCCAGCGCCTCCATCGTAGCCAGAATCGTCTCCGCTGCATACTGTATGCCCGGATCGGAGTTCAGCAGCATGTGGTAGAGGTGGCGGCTCGGCCACTCTGCGTTGAAGTACTTGCGGACAAAGGCTGCGCGCTCGCGATCGATGGTGTCCACCATCAACGTCGCTTCCTGCTCCTCCATCTTTAACTTGACCAGGCGGCGGAGCTTCTCCTCGCGCGAGCCGTAGATGAAGACCCGAAAGGTATCGTCGCGATGGCGCAAAATGTACGGTCCGCCGCGTCCCACGATGACGCAGTTCCCTTCCCGGCTCACCTTCTCGATCACCTGGTGCGCCAACGTGACCATCTCGTCGGTGTCGAAAATCTTGTCGTCGCCGATGGGCAGCGCCCGCTCATAGCTGCCCCGCCAGAAAACTTTAGCCAGCCGATGTACCAGCGGGTCGCACTTTTCCGAATGTTGCGCCACTGCTTTTTCCTGCACTCCGGCGAGCTTGGCGATCTCACACGTAAGCTGCTGATCGAGGAGTTGCCATCCTTTGCGGCGCGCCAACTCGGCAGCGACCAGGCTGCCGCCTGCGCCATATTCACGTTCCACGGTGATGATCTTGAACATCGGCCACCCCCAATTCTTCTGCCAGCATGATAACGCGAATTCTGCCAATGCAGCCGGGGTTAGCTTTGGCACCGCGCCCACATTTGGGCAGCTGAGGGCATGCGCCTGCAACAGCCGGTCTCGCAAATACATGAAAATACGGACACTCACGCCAGGCTGGCTTGGCACGGGACTTGCACATTACCTGGTTAGCCGGACGTTAAACGACGCGGGGATCCGAATCTGGAGGTGCTGAGATGAAAATGAACACGAAAGAAACGAAGGCGAATTCAAAATTTTGGACCATTTTGGCGCTCTGCAATGTTGCGGCGATGACGTATCCCGTCAGACTCTATGTCCAGTCCGATGCTGGCCCTGCACAATTGACTGCGGCAATTGTCATGGTTGGGGTTGCATTCTTCTTGGCGATTGCTGATGTCATCAGTGCGCTCATGAAGACCACGGCTTAAGCGGCCCATCGCCGCCTGCCAAATCTGCGCTGGTCTTGGACCAGCCCTGTTTTCAGCCTCAGTCTCTCGTGTCAGAACACCGACTCTGCCCCAAAACGCTGCCGGGTGCCCTGGGTCTCGCGCTTCGAAACCCGGGACTTCGCTCCTGGGTCACTGGGATAGTGTGCTCTCCCGTGGAAGCGACAACTTTCTCGCACTCATCGGTCGCCCCTACCCGGGTCTCGAAATCCACGAGACCCTTCGGCTCAGCTCAGGGCAGGCTCCGGGGCACCCGTAGGTGGCTGATAATCGAAAAAAAGCAGAGCAGACTTCACTCGCAGACACGGGCCACCCGCCCTAGAACGTGCTGTGTGGCTCGACGAATAAGAGCTGACGCTCAAAGAGAAACGCAAGCAACTCGCGGATCTGCTGGGTAGGAACGGTCGTACCAAGGAGCTCCATATCTAAGTATGTTGCGCCCCCCTGAAGGCGGTGGCCATTGAAGCCCACCAATTGATCAAAGTTGAAGCGAATGTCATCTCGTTCCAGGTGGTTCTTGTGGGCCATCTTGACATTCGTCCCAGAGACGCGAGCCGTTATTTTGTGACGCTCATGCAAACACGCAACCGTCGGGACAAAATGCAGGCTGATGCGGGTGCCACGAATGCCCCCTGCGCGCAGTTCACTAAATGTCTTCTCGAGGACGGGGAATGCCACATCGGCTACCCAGGGGTCGATCTGCAGATTAATGCGATGAGGCAAGACATTTGGGTCGAAGGTGAATGAAATGCCGTAGAGATCAACCCGATACTGGCTCGATTTATATTCGACTCCTTCACGGTCCAAGATCTTGGCGAGGAGATTGAGCGCTTCCCTCACGGTACAGGACAGGTCTAGCTTTTCGATCAACTGGCTGTGAATAGTATCCACCAGATTCCCGTACTCGCCGAGCACGCTCGTTGAGGGCGCTTCTGAGACCCCGCATATCTCCCTGTAATCTTCCGATGAGAATGCAGGTCAGTGGGAGTGTTGAAAGACCTCATTCGTCAGGGCAAGAATGTTGTTCAGTCCCTCCTCCGAGGTGATGTTGAACCCCTGAAGCAGACTCAGTGGCGGGGATAGAGCTGCGAGATCGACACCCAGAAAGCCAACCGGTACAACCCGAGTCTTTTTTCCGTAGACGAACCCCGACTCGAAGAAAATCCAATTTGACCGAAGCGAATTGGGAGTGACAAATACAACCATGAACCCGGCGTGCTCAAGGGCTTCTTCGATCTTGTGGACCCAATTTCTTCCGAGAGGAATGCTCTGACCGTCTGTCGAAAGGAACACGTCCACGCTGCCGCCTGTCGCTCTTAGAAAGTGCGCCTTAAGTCGCCCGATTAGTTGGGCGTCTCGCGATGAGTGGCTGAAAAAGATCGTCGGTTTGCCCGCCAAGTTCTGACTTCCTCCGCTGTCGTAACAGGACTATTGCACAAACTCACCAACCGAGGCAAAGAACCCGGATAGGATGACAACCTTGAAATCCGTCACATTGACTGGACGGGGAGGGTCGCATAGAGTGTGGCCTTCGAGCCGACAACATCATCCGTAGCAGCGCGGAAGCAAGCGAGGTCATGCGGCCATGGCGAACCCTGAACATCTCAAAATCCTCAAGCAAGGGGCCGTTGGGAGGGGTCGACCCGCATTGGCGGGCGAGCCTCCAGGCAGCAGTCCCGCCCGGCGGGACGAAAGAGCTTAGCCCAGCGCTTGAGCGCTGGGAGGGCAGCGGTTTAGGAACAAGAGTGCCGTAGGCACGGCAGAGGTCGGTGTCGGGTTTTTCTCTGTCGTCCCTACGGGACTCGGGGCATATTGGAAGCCTACCCAGCCTTGAAAGGCTGGGCTAAGCTCTTTCGTCCCACAAAGCGGGACTGGGGCATCGCACCTTACCTTTTCGTTTCCGCAGGGCGGGACTGGCGCGCTGGCAAGTCCGGGTTCGCGCCACCCAATTCATTGATGGTGCCTCGGCGGCGCCGCCTTTTATACGTTGACTGGGCGGGGATGGTCGCATAGAGTGTGGCCTTCGA
>JBKQKT010000070.1:0-6170 GCA_052147365.1 Candidatus Korobacteraceae bacterium
GTGCCTTCACTAGACGTTTGGTCGCTGCCGCTGTGGACGTCCATGATGCCGGACTGAGTCTGATCGGGTGACAGCAGGCTGTCATCTGTGATCGGCACCCAGCTTTCACGCGACTTGGTGAAGGGATCGATGGGAAGCTGCTTTAGGTAGCCGGCATCCACCAGGTCCTGCAACGACTGCGGCGCTTTTTGCTTTTCGAGCGTGTACTGGTCAATGACCGAGCGCAAGGTGTGAAGATCGTCGCGCAGCGCCGTTTCCTGGGCGTGCAAAATGGTCTTCTGGTAACGCGGCATGGCGAGCGACAGGAGGATGATGATGATACTGATGACCACCATCAGCTCGATCAGCGTAAACCCGCGTTGCAAGCGCCTCTTCATAACACGCACGTCACCATGTCTTGTACTTTGTGCCGTCTAAAGCTGTGCCCTCCGACTTGGTGTAAACGTCGAAGACGCTTTGCCCGCCCCAGGAATCCGAGTCAGGATCGTCCTGCATGGAACGTAAACCCCATTCCGTCTTACCGGTCATCGGATCCACCGGAATGTGCCGCAGAAAGCGCAGCTTCTTGCCGTTGGAGTCCACGCCCTTGACCAGCGTCTCCAGATCGGGCGGATAACCTTGGCTATCAAGCTTAGTCTGGAAAGCGCCCCGATCAGCTGCGTCCTTGTAGCGGTCGATGGCGTCGCGCATCTCCCACAGATCGTGACGCAAATCGCGCTCCTTGCCGCGCTGAATGACCACGCGCACCACCGGCGTCACGACCGCCGTCAGGATCATCAGGATGGTCATCGCGACGATGAGCTCGGCCAGCGTGAAGCCGTCCCTGTTCGTGACGCGGCGCGAGACACCGCAACCTTCATCAGCAGGAGCGCGATGGAAAAGTGTGAGTTGCACTGCTCTTATTCTAGCCCCAGAAACAGTTGTCGGCAGTCAGTAACAAGTTGTCAGGGAGCGGCCGCATCGCTTTCTTGCCACGCAATCCTTCCAGTCCGTCACAATCTTAGACGTACTGGACCGCTAGCTGTCAGCAGGGATCTGGAATAGAGCTAGCTGACAACTGGCCACTGACAACTGGCAGCGCTTCTAGTGAACCGTTACGATCGCCTGTGACCCGCTCGCGGGCACGTTTTGCATGGCAGCGTTCTTTACCGCCGCGCGGTTGATGCTCAAGGTTGCCTGCCCTGGAGCCCGCGCCTGGAAGGTAAGAGTGAAGACGGCGCCGTCGCCGGAGACGCCGCCGCTTCCCGGTGGGCGCTCGGCGGTGAGTTGTAGAATTCCGGCGAGGCTGTCGTCACGGTTGATCAATGCAACCGTTTGACCATCCTTCGAGAGTAACGGCCCGTTGGAGACATTCAACAGTTGCAGCACCCGCGGGTTATACATCACCTGCAGCGGCACGGAATAGACATTCTGGCCGCCGGACAGATTTACATTTACCGTAAAGGTTGAGCCGACAGGCGGGTCGACCGTCGGCGGATCGAAGCTTAAGATTGCGCTTCCTGGGGGCGCCGTGGCCGCCGAAGGCTGCGTGACCGAGGTGTTTTGCACGCCAGCCGGTTGTTGCATGCCCCCGGCAGGTGTCGTCGAGTTGTACTGGGCCGTTCCGGGACCCTGGGGTGGACCGTTGGACTGGGGGGTGGAGGACGGAGTGCTCTCGCGACGCAATGAAATCGAGTTGGCCGTGCCCACGTCGATGGCTTTCAGGTTGTTTGCGCTCAAGTCCTGCGCGCGCACGATGTGCGGTATCAGGATGAAAACGATCTCGTTGTCCTTGACCTCTTTCTGTTCTGAGGAGAAGAGAAACCTGAAAAAGGGAATCAGCGCCAAGCCCGGAATTCCGGACAGCGATTTAGTCTGGTCGCTTTCAAGCAGGCCGCCCAGAATGTTCACCTCGCCTTCCCTTAGACGAATGTCCTGCTCAATCTTGCGCTGCCCGATCACCGGTTGCTGAATGCCGCCAATGTTCTGGTATGAATCCACCGCAGAGATGTCCATGGCCAGCTTCAGCGTGATCTCGTCGAGACCATGAACGTGGGGCGTGATGTCGATGTTTACGCCGACATCAATGTAATTGAACTGGGTATTTACCAGCGGGTTGATGCCCACGCCGCCGATGCCCGGTTGAAACGAACCAGTAGCCACTGGGACGCGTTCGCCAACCTTAAGGGACGCCTTCTGACCGTCTGAGGCGCGGATTTGCGGCTGGGTTATGAGCTTGCTGTCACTGTCGCTGTAAAGAAAGTTCGCCGTAGCCGCCGGAATGGTCACCGCGAAATTGGTGGCGTTAAGGTTTGCCAGCTGGTTCAAAGAGAGGGTGCCAGTTGCGGCGCCTGTCGTCGTTGTGACGTTGCCGTTACCGGTGCCCACGTTAGTCCCAGTAGTCGACGTGGTTGTGCTGGTATTGCTTTGCAGTGCCACCGTGATGCTGGCAGGCGGTTGGATGCCCAGATTCCGTAGCTTGTCGCGATTGACCTGCATGATGGCAACCTCCACCACCACTTCAGGCCGCGACTTGTCGAGGTCCTCGATAAGCTTTTCCGCCATGGCAACCTGGTCTGGGGTGCCGCGAACGACAACTGCCTGCTGCGAAGGGAACTGCTGCAAGCGCTGGGTCTCGAGCAGAGTGCGCAGGATGTTCACCAGGTCTTGCAACTCATTTGGCTGGGAAAGGTTCGTGAGGTAGAACGTGCGGATGACGCTCTGTTCCAATTCCTTACGCTTGGCGGGAGTGTCAGCAGCTACAAAAATCGTGTTGGGAGTGACCGGTCGCCAGAACGTCTTTGACTCCAGCGCCGTAATCTGCAGCGCTTCCTCTAGCGTCACTCCGTTCAAGTCCACGCGAATGCGGCGCGAGGTGTAGTCGGGATCAAACAACACGTTGATACCGGCCAGTTTGCCAATGCTCTCGTAGATGGTCTTAGTATCTTCGCTCAACTTCAGCGTTATAGGCGTTTGCGAGATGGGAGCGAGTTCAACCGGGCCGGTAGCTTCTTCCATGCGTCGCGTTAGCGCGGACTGCGGGGTCGGAGCAGGAGGCGGGTTCTGCTGCATGAGCAGCATCTTGCGCACCTTGTTGGCCTGTTGCTGGGCGATAAAATCTGAAGGGTCAATGGCAATCGCCTGCTCGAAGTCAGTGAGGGCCTCTTGCAGTTTCCCAGCATTCATCAGGATCTCGCCCTGATGAACGTATGACGCCGCCGCCAGAAATCGAACAAACGCAGCCGCCGTGCGGTAAGTTAGATCGGTCGGCTTAAGTTGCCATGCCTGGTGATAATCGTTGTAGGCCTCAATGTAATCCTCGCGGGCCTCGGCCGCCTTGCCTTTCTGATAAAGCGCCTTGGCCGCCTTGTCATTGGAGGCCATAGCGGGCAGGACGGCGACCGTGAGTAGCATCGCCAGGATGCGGGAAAACCGTTTCGTCACGTTACTCAAACCCCGGGGAATTACGCCGGATCCTGACTCACCACCGCTGCCGGAGAGCACAGGTAGCCGGAATGTAAGACTGCCGCGCACATCAAATGTGAGCACTCTTGCGTCGAGTATTCCACACCATCCGAAGTAAAGCCAAATTGGTGCAGTCGGCGCGATTATAGCATCTCGACTGGGGGCATAAGTTGATGCTTTCATCGTGTGTTAGCATTTGAGATTCGCGTGATGCGCCAGATCGTAATCGGCACTCCTGTCCCTGCGTCGTGCCGCATTAGAGTCAGCCCCTAGCGCCACCGTAACCTAACGCTATGGCTCGTCAAACCCCAGCAACCGATCGTCCGCAAAAAGAGAAGAAGCTACATCGCGATCCCGTGGCCAGCGGTGAGCGCGACGCCTCCGTCAATCGCGCCGCCTCGCACAACTACTTTTTGCTGGAGAAGTTTGAAGCTGGCGTTGCACTGCGAGGTACGGAAGTGAAGTCGGTTCGTTCCGGGCGCGCCAACCTGAAGGACGCTTACGGACTGGTCAAAGACGGCGAGCTTTGGCTCGTCAATGCGCACATCGGCCCTTACGAGCATGGCAATATCTTTAATCACGAGCCACTGCGCACCCGGAAGTTGCTGGTGCACCGCAGGGAGCTGAACAAGTTGTTCGGGAAGACGCAACAGAGAGGTCTGACGCTGATCCCGACGCGCTTTTATTTTCGCAACGGGCGCGTCAAAGTCGAGATGGCCCTGGCCAAAGGCAAGCAGACTTGGGACAAACGCGAAACCGAGCGCCGTCGTACGGCCGACAAAGAAGCGCGGGAGGCGATGGTAAGAAGCCGGAAGACGTAGAATTCAAGCTGCAGAGAATGGATGGAAAACTTGCTGAAGAGCAGTCGTTTCATCGCAAGTTCCTGCTGCTTTTTTTGAGGGAGGTCTAGGGGCGCTCCAATGTCGGAGCGAGGAACCTGGACCCCTGCATTGAAAGGCTAAAATTAGACTTAACCCGACCGTGACAACTCAGCTGTCAAAGTTGGGTTAAAGTCGGGGGTGGAGAGGGATCATACCGTGGGAGTGTCGCTCGTGTCGGCTAAGATTCGTTACCATGTGGAGCTCGCCGGGAGAATTGTTCGGCCGTTGAGCCACAGGCGGTTAGCGCTTACGATCGCCCTTCTCCTCTGCCTGACCGGGGCGGGCTGCAGTGGCTTTTTTATTAGCCCGTCAATAAGTTCGATTTACGTCAGCCCTCCTTCGTCCACGATCGCCGTCAACAATACGGTTCAGCTAACCGCCCATGCCATCTACTCTGACGGAAGCCAAAACACGATTCAGGGAACCGAGGTCGGTTGGTCAAGTTCGAATACGGAGGTCGCGACGGTCACCTCGCCCGGCGGACTGGTCACAGGAGTCTCCACCGGCACTGCGACCATCACCGTCACCGCTCAAGGTGTGAACACGACTGCCACTGTCACCGTTACCCCTACAAATATAACGACGCTGTCGATTACTACAACCCAGGGAAGTACCCTTCCCCAAACCACGGCTACGATTTCCGGGGCTCCGGCAACGCTGCAGTTCTATGCCTACGGGAATGGATTAAGCAGCAACGATCTGACAAACGCAGTAACCTGGACGTCGTCGAACACGAACGTAGCCACGATCAGCTCTGGTCTCACCAGCGGCAACGGGTTGGCGACGAGCGTGGCGGCCGGAACTACGAACATCACCGCGACCATTACAAACACTAGTTCCGGTACCCTCGTTACCAGCAACACGATCGTGCTGACCGTACAATAGATGCGGGACGCAACGTTCATAAGCTTGAGGGAAGGGTCGCCACCGAGAAGGGCGGTCTCCACCGAGCGTTCATGCTCCTGCCGAGTAATGCCGATTCGAACGCCAGCTAAGGACCTGATCGAGCCTGTCCGCGATTCAGAACGGAAATAAACATGAAAACCACCCTTACTACCGCATTACCTTCGCAAATCGAAACTGAGTGCCTGGTCATTCCGGTGCTCGACGCCGCCGAGAGCAACAATGCCGACAAATCCGCCAAGCCCGAACCACGGCTGCAAACTGGCGACAAAGCTGTAATCGCGGCCGCGGCTGACCTCATCGCCTCCGGCGAGGTCACGGGAAAGATGCTGGAGACCACGCTGCTGCACAAGCCTGCTGGCCTGAAGGCCAAGCGTCTGCTGCTGATAGGGGGCGGAAAGACCAAGGCCTTTACGTCTTCTGAATTGCGCAAGCTGGCTGGCGCCGCGGTGCGCAACCTCAAAGCCAAAGATCTGAACTCCTTTGCCTTCGTTGCGCCCAACCTGCGCGGTGGCATGGAAGACTCCGTGAAGTTCATCGTCGAGGGCGCCTTCGTCGGCAACTTCGAGCCCGACTATTACAAGAGCGACCGCAAGGAACAGAAGATTGACGAGCTGGTCATCGTCGCCGCAAGAGGTAACGACAAATCGCTGAAGGCTTCGCTGGACGAGGGCCGCATCATTGGCGAAGCCCAGAACTTTACCCGCGATCTCGTCAATGAGCCCGGAAATCGGATGACGCCGACAATCCTCGCCGAGCGGGCCCAACAGATGTGCGACGATGTGGGACTGCAATGCGAAATCTACGGCCCTGACAAAATCAAAGAGCTGAAGATGGGCGCCTTTTGGAGCGTGGCGCAAGGCTCCGACGAGGAGCCGCGGCTGATTGTGATGCGATACGAACCGAGCCGCGCGCCTAAAAATCATGTGCTCGGACTGGTTG
>JBKQKT010000071.1:0-2622 GCA_052147365.1 Candidatus Korobacteraceae bacterium
CCGCGCAACAGCTCAAAGCTGAAGAACAGCAGCGCATTCTCCGCTTTATACCGAATACTCAGGTAGTTTACGAACCTCACCCCGAGCCTCTCACCACGAAGATGAAGTTCGAGCTAGCCTACAAAGACCTCACTCATCCAGTTTTCTTCGCCCGCACGGCTGCGTGGGCCGGCGTTCAGCAGGCCAATGACACACCTAAGTATCGCCAAGGTGCAAGAGGATATGGCGAGCGGTTTGGGGCAGGCCTCGCCGACGCCACTAGCGAAAACCTGTTCGGCAACGCCATTCTGCCATCGCTCCTACATCAGGACCCTCGCTATTTCTACCAGGGCACCGGTACAAAGTGGTCTCGGGCTCGCCACGCCATCCTAGCTCCATTTGTCTGTAAGGGAGACAATGGAGCGTTGCAGCCGAATTATTCCACGTGGGGCGGCAGTTTAATTGCATCTTCCATTTCCATGGCTTACCTCCCAGATTCAAATCGCGGTCCCGGGCATGTATTCAGGAATTTTGGAATTGGCATGTCCCTGCATGTTGTTAGCAGCGTGGCCCAAGAGTTTATCTTGAGCAAATTCACCAGCAGAGGTAAGCACTAATTTCGAGCGCTCACAAGCTATTGAAAAGTGCTGGTGGGCGCGGAAGGGGCATCAATGGCTAAGGTTCGCTGGCGACAGCAGATATTCCGGTGTGCTGCCGTACTCCTGGGTGTCGCTTTGCTGGTCTCTCTGATACGTGGAACCGGACCTTCCAGAGTGGTTGACCAAGTAAAGACCGTTGGGTGGGGGCTGGGTCTGGTTATCGCTTTGGGAGGCATTACTCATCTCACAAAGACGTTGGCGTGGCGGCTCACATTTCTGTGCGACATCCGCGATGTCTCGTTCGCGCGTACGTTCGGCCTTCGGCTGGTGTCAGAGACCATAGGAAGCTTCGGTCTTCCTGGTCAAGTACTCGGCGAGACCGCGCGAGTGTATTTGTTGGGTTCCACGCTGCCGGTCGCCAACAGCATTTCGTCGGTAACGCTTGATCGCGGTCTCTACATCGTGACCTCAGCGTTGGTGAGCGTAACCGGAATTCTTACCGCTCTTTTCCTGCTATCGCTTTCTGGCGCCTGGCGGCTGTGTGCGTTCCTGTTTGCAGGCTCCTTACTGGCATTGCTCGGAGTGACCGCAGTGGCTTTTCGAAGGCGCTGGCCGGTTTTCTCCGGTGCTGCGCACGCGATTGGCAGTTTGCCGTGGTTTAAGAATTGGTTGGATGGCAAGCAATCAGTCATCGACTCTGCCGAGAGGAATCTTTTCAGCTTCTACCACGAAACGCCCAAAGCCTTCTGGGCAAGCCTGATTCTAAACTTGGCATGTCATGGTATGGCAATCCTGGAGGTTTATCTTCTGTTGCACTTCATGGGTGCCAGGACGGGACTTCTTGGGGCCTTCGTTCTCGAGGCCCTCACCAAGTTAATCAATGTCGTTGGTGCATTGAATCCCGGAAACTTCGGGACCTATGAGGCCGGAAACATAATTCTCACCCGGCTGCTCGGCATTACAGGCGCCGCTGGATTGACCTTGGGATTATGCCGACGAGCACGGTCCCTTTTCTGGAAGGGCGTGGGGTTGTTGTGTTTGATAGCGATGTCGAGATCAACCCAGCTGGCACGCCGAAGTCTCCCGGTGCGCTATAACGCTGTCGAGGTGAGCTGATTTGGGATGCGGTGGATGCGGGGCGGAAATCGCGGTGCCCTTGGGTGCTGTTCACCCGAAATCACGACGCCGAGTGCACCGCGCGCCCCGCCTGAATGGCAGGCCAGTCTGTGAGAACGCGAGAGACAAGACAACCAGGTAACGACTCCAAGGTGGATGTCGTTCAGAGAAGGAGGGCGCGACAATGAGAAAGCACCACACGACTCTGGGTGGGACAAAAGAATCGGCCAAGTCTCCAGAGCAACTTCAGGGAAAAATTCGACGCCGAGCCTATGAGCTTTACGAACTCCGCGGGAGGAAGACGGGCGCGATCTCGACGATTGGCTAAAAGCCGAATCGGAGGTGAGCGGAAACGCTGGTCGGCAATAAGCCATCTGCGACCACTGTACATGGGTTTATGCCGGCCCGTTGGAAGCGGTGACATGGGGCGATGATTGCCATGCGCGTTGGCCGTGGTTCTACCCCATAGCGCCAATAGACCACACGCATCGCTCGCCCCCTTCCGACGGGTTGTGGCCAATTACTATAAGGAGAAATCAGCGGGAGCGCGGTAAACCAGACTCGCGGTGGAAGATGTAGAAAATTATGCACATCCTTTACCTCGATCCAAATTCCATTCTCGGGACGGCCGGCAAGATTTTAAGGCAGCGCGGCGACGTTGTGTTCTGCCGTACCACATGCGCCGATGCGCTCGAACTATTGCGACGCCAGAGTTTGGACGCTATCGTGATCGAAGATGAGGAAGAAAACGCCGAGATCCTCGACTTCACGGCCAGGGCACATCGGACGCAACCACCAACCCCGGTGTATCTAGCAAACGACTGGGGACCCGACCTGCCGAACGCCTTGGAAGAATTCGTGAAGGCTGGAGAGGCGTTGCACACCTCGTAACCCGCGTCGACACGCTCTAACGCCCATTTCTTGTGAC
>JBKQKT010000072.1:0-11265 GCA_052147365.1 Candidatus Korobacteraceae bacterium
GACCGGCGTAAATTGCGGGGTGGACAGGACCTCACCAGGCTCATTGACCTTACACGAACTATGCAGGAGCCAGTTGTCACGCAAATCCATTCGGCCCTTTGCCTGGGCCCGGCCCGCAATGGACAAAACCAGAAGCGACAAAGAAACGATTCCTGCCCACCGAGCCATTTTGCGAAATACAAACACGCTGACCGCCATCGTCTTCTGCGCCGCCTTTCTTGGCTGACACCCTTTCTGATACTTGTGAGGAAATGCTGCGCTCGACACAAAAACACTTTCGGCGTCATCGCCGCGATTTGCCCAAGAACACATGTTCAGTAAACATGTTTAGTTCGATACGAAACTGTACTGCAACGTGAATATCATGTCAAGCAAAATCTGAGTTGCACGCCAGCCAGGCAAGCCATCAGGCATCCGCGGACCGACAGCATTGGTTCGAAAGGCGAGCAGCATGGAGTTTGCACCCAGTTGCTGTTTCAATTATGTTTGTCTTGTCTTCCAGAGCCTCACACTATGATCTCGATTCGCCAACTCGCAAAAGAGATTGGACTGTCTCCGACAACCGTTTCCACGGTCCTTAATTCCAAACCGCCGGCGCAGTCCATTCCGGAGGAAACAAAGCTTCGCGTCCGGGCCGCCGCGAAGAAGTTCGGTTACACGCCGAATCCCTTCGCCCGTTCCCTCTTCAGCCGAAGGAGCGCGTCGGTAGCGATCCTGCTGTCGGATATCACCGATCCATACTGCGCCACCGTTATGAAGGGCATCAGTAGCTCGTTGCATAGCTCGGACTACATTCCTGTCTTGCTCGATATCGACAATAGCCGCGTGAAGTTCCGGCAGAATCTTCACAAACTCGTAGCTCGCCGGATCGAGGGGATCATCGGTGTCGCGAATTCCTATCTCCTACGGACCGAGCTTCTCGCGACGATTAAGAAGCAACAGATTCCGATCGTACTAATTGGCCGCGATATGGAGGGAACCGATATAAGTTCCGTCGCGGTCGAAAACGAAGAAGGTGCTTTTCTGGCGATGAAACACTTGTACAGCCTGGGTCACCGTGCGATCGGTTTTCTCAAGGGTCCTCAGAACATCGTTGACAGTGCGAAGCGGTGGAAGGGCATCGCACGCTTCGCGCGTGAATCAGGACTGGAGATCAATCCCCGGCTCACTGTCCAACTAAAGACACAAAGCAGTGGACCAGAGGCTGGATTCAGCGCAACCCGGGAACTCATCAGTCGAAAGCAGAGATTCACTGCACTGTTGGCCTTTGACGATATTGCCGCATTCGGGGCGATTCGCGCTTTAACTCACGCCGGAAGGATCGTCCCGGCAGATTGCTCGGTAATCGGCTTTGATGACGTTGCAACTGCAACGATCTACAATCCGCCACTCACCACGATCCGGCAACCAATGGAAATCCTGGGTACCTCCGCGGTCGAGATCTTTTTGGAACTTGCAGGCGCCTTCTTTGAAAAGAGAGCGACTACCCCAATTCATCGCAAGATTCGGCCTAAACTCGTTATTAGAGAGTCGACTCAGTCACTGAATCACACTATTTAAAGGCCTCTTTAGCTCTGTTGACACCCTGCCCGCTGACGGTCAGCAAGCACACAGAGAGGCAGGCTCACAAGACCCCAAGAAGTAGCCGCTCCTGAATTCTTGCTGGGCCCTCGTTGTTGATGCAGCGGTCATGTTTTCGCCGATCCGAAAATAACTCAAGAGTAAACACTTGAGTCCGAAAATGCAGCTTTCATGCCGGATAGATACTGAAAAACGCCACAGGGCCCGGGAATGCCATTGCGCACATTTCGCTGCGGCAATCCACTTGAGCGTTTAGTCGGCTTCTCGGACAAGTGAACCTCGGTGATCAGCTGTTAAGAACGGGATTTCTGACGAGATCACTTCGTAATTAATGCGAGACTGCCTTGGGTTCTGCGGGTTATCGGCTTCGCCAAGGATTAGTACTGATATGTCGGCAAGTGTACCGCGATCTCATGACAGGGTCTGGGCAGGAAAAACAGAGAATGCCGCATTTTTCGTTACTAAGCTGGCCTGCCCGATATTTTGTACCAGCGAGATTGTTAGTGTAGCGCGGAAGTGATGGGACCAGGTTTTTTGTACCAAGCGGAGTGTTAGTCTTCGACGGGTTTAGGTTGCAGTCAATTCGCGGCTGGCCGCGAATTGACTGGCGAATTCGCTCGGCGTCCTTTCTCCGAGAGCCCTGTGAGGGCGACTCTCATTGTATTCCCGTCGCCAGGCTTCGATAAGCTGTTTTGCTTCCGTGAGGCTTTCAAACCAATGCACGTTGAGGCATTCGTCGCGAAATGTTCCATTGAACGACTCGATGAACGCATTGTCGGTTGGCTTGCCGGGACGTGAGAAATCGATCTTTGCGCTGTTCTGGTAGGCCCACAGATCCATAGCCTGACCGACGAATTCGCTCCCATTGTCGCAGAACAGCAGCTTCGGCACTTTGCCTTCGTGTTTCAACTTATTCAGTGTTCTCACTACATCCTCTCCCCTGAGGCTCTGGCCGGCTTCAATGGCCACACTCTCCCGGGTAAAAACATCCACAATCGTCAATGCTCGGAAGCGTCTGCCGTCTTGCAGTTGATCCGCCACAAAATCGAGACTCCAAGCCTGATCCGGCGCCGTCGGGCGGAATCGCTCTTCACGGTGATGGACCGCCTTCCTCCGGCGTTGTGGCCGCTTCTTCAATGCCAGCCCTTCTTCCTTGTAGAGCCGGTAGACCAGATGCTTGCCCACTTGCCAGCCCTCACGCCTCAACAACACCAGAATCTTGCGGTACCCATACCGCACCCGGCTCTGCGCGATCTCCCGGATGCGGGCTCGCAGTTCCGTCCACGCCTTCTGGTGACTCTGGTAGCGATAGGTGCCGCGGACAACCCGTAGAACCCGGCAGGCATGCCGCTCGCTGGCCCGGTGCTGGTCGCGCAGATAATCGACCAAAGGCCGGCGCCGCGAGGGCTTCACCACTTTTTTCGCAGCACATCCTGAAGCATCGTCTTGTCCAGGCTCAACTCCGCCACCAGCTGCTTCAGCCGGCTGTTCTCGTCCTGCAGTTGGATAACGTAGGATTTCTTTCGCACATTTGATTGGAGTTTTATGCTTGGGAGGTCGGTACAAGCAGGAGGAGCGAGACCTCTGAGGCGAGGACGATGGAGCCAACCATGGAAGCGGGATTGGAGCCTGGCGGCGGGATGAAGGCGGTGCCTGGGCCGGTGGTGCAGATCGACGAAGGGCGCATTCAGGCGCATTTGGACGAGGTGGTCCGGGCGACAGTCGAGGAGACGCTGAATGGGCTTCTGGACGCCGAGGCGGACCGGCTATGCGGGGCGCGGAAGTACGAGCGAACCGAGGGCCGCAAGGACACCCGCGCGGGCAGCTATGACCGGCAACTTCACACCAAGGCCGGCGAGGTGACGCTGACGGTGCCGAAGCTGCGGAGCCTGCCCTTCGAGACAGCGATCATCGAGCGCTATCGCCGGAGAGAGTCATCGGTGGAGGAGGCTCTGATCGAGATGTACCTGGCCGGCGTGAGCGTGCGGCGGGTGGAAGACATCACGCAGGCACTGTGGGGCACCCGCGTCAGCGCCAGCACAGTCAGCGATTTGAACCAGAAGATCTACGGCAAGATCAACGAGTGGCGGGAACGGCCGCTGGTGGGCGATTTCCCCTACGTCTTCCTGGATGGTCTTTGGCTCAAGCGCAGCTGGGGCGGCGAGGTGAAGAACGTCTCGGTGCTGGTTGCGATCGGTGTGGCGCAGAGCGGTTACCGCGAGATTCTGGCGGTGAGCGAAGGCGCCAAGGAAGACACGGCCAGCTGGACGAACTTTCTGCGCGAGATGAAGCAGCGCGGTCTCAAGGGCGTCGAGCTGTTCGTCTCTGACAAGTGCCTGGGGCTGGTGGAGAACCTGGCGGACTTCTTTCCCGAAGCCAAGTGGCAGCGCTGCGTGGTGCATTTCTATCGCAACGTGTGGACCGCGGTGCCCACCGGCAAGGTGAAGGAAGTGGCTGCGATGCTGAAGGCCATCCATGCTCAGGAAGATGCCAAGGCCGCTAAAGAAAAAGCTCTCCAGGTAGTCGAGAAGCTGCGAACGATGCGGCTGGCCAAGGCTGCGGAGATCGTCCAGAACGGCATCGACGAGACTCTGAGCTACTACGCCATGCCGCCGGAACACTGGCGCTGCCTCAGGACCAACAACCCGCTGGAGCGGCTGATGCGGGAGATTCGGCGACGAACGCGAGTGGTGGGCGCATTTCCCGACGGCCAATCGGCGCTGATGCTGGTGGCCGCGCGGCTACGCCATGTGGCGGCAACCAAGTGGGGAACCAAACGCTATCTGCAGATGGACCGGCTGGCCGAAATCGTAGCCATCGCCTGACCGCTTTGCTCCTGGCCCCCATGGGGGCCAGGAGCAAAACAACCGCAACCCAACAACCTTCCTGAGTAAGACGGAAGATCGAAAGTGCGAAAAACTCTGGACACTACCTGCAGTTGCTTCATCTCCCGGACCTGGTCCGACTCCAAGCCTACGTACTGCTTCTTCCAGCGATAGAAGGTCTGCTCGCTGATCCCAACCTTCCGGATCAGCTCGGCCACAGGTACACCAACCTCAGCCTGTTTCAGCACTCCGACGATCTGCTCCACAGAAAAACGCTTCTTCTTCATCGCCAAAATCCTCAGCCCTCAGTGGGCTCAGTTCTGGCCGAAGACTAACATCTACCGTGGTTCAAAATACCCGGGGCCGATCACATCACGACTTGCACCACAGGCTGATAAAGGCGGCGGCGCCGGTATGTGGACTACGCTACTGGCAGGTAGAAAGGGATGAAGGCGGTCCAATCTGAAATTGGGGACGCGTACTATCATCCATATGAAAAAAAACAATACTCAGGTTGGCAAGGTCGGGCTTCGTGAAATTGCATCTGCCGCGGGAGTTAGTATTTCCACTGCTTCCCCGCGTTCTGAATGGAAGCGGCCGTGTCGATCCGGCCCTTAAACAGAAGGTCGTGGACGCGGCCGCCAAGCTGGATATGTCGTAGGGTCTCTTTATGGTGCGGATGGTGGGTTCATGTTGCGTCCCAACCCTGAAACATAATTGTTACCGGGCTTTATTGTCAGATCTCACGATAGTTGAACATCGACCGGAGGCGTATTCGCGCCCTTGATTGTAACAATTACCTCCTTTGCGATATTACTCGGTGCCTTGACTTGAATGCTGTGTTCGCCACGAACAAGGCCTCGAAGAAAGAATTTTCCATCTTTGCCTGTGCGGGTATAGTGAGTCAGCCCGGAAAGTATTTCAGCACCTGGAATAGGGTGGCCATTCTTGTTCAATACCTTCCCATGTATTGCGTAGGTTCCAGGACGATTTTTAAGAACTTCTGAAAGCCAATGACGAAGCTTGCGGCGCTGAGGCAGGTCGCACAACACCCACGCATCAGTGTGGTTACGGAAGGGGAAAAAGCAAAATGTAAATGGAGCTTTAACGCCTGAAGAACGCAGATACCTTTTGATATTATCAAGAAATCCTTCCGATCCTTCCTGTTCAACAAAGGTAGCCCTACCGCTGAGTCGTGCAAGGCGGGTTAGTGCATCTTTGGGATCACTTCCCTCCCAATTCCATTTCTCGACTCCATCGTAATGGCTGCACGTGATAAACCCTAACCAAATATCGGCGATAGCGTCGTTGTGCAATCCAAGAAAGTTAACAGCAATCGCACCCCGGGAGAATCCGCAGAGCATTATGGAGCTCGAATCTCCACCAAACTGCGTGCATGTCTCCGCTATTGCCTTATGACAATAATCGAGAGTGGCACCAACATCACCCCACCACCAGAGCTGATTCGCCGTGTGATTGGCGTTTATGCAGGGTAACGTTAACCAAAGAAAACCCCTCCCGCCCGTGATCCCATAGCCTAACTTAGACCCATCCACATCGCCGCTCGAATAATCTCCATAAGGGCTGGTGAATGGTCCGTTCCCAGAGTATTCCACGATCACTGGATAGGACGCCCCTGAACGCCAATCGGTGGGCAGATAAAGCGCATGGTGAATTTCAGTACCTTTATATTCCGCAAGCACTTGACGGACTCTTTTGCCCGGTCCTGGGGGGCCAGGTTCAATGGGGGGTACCGTTAAATCTGGAGGTACCGAGGAAATATCCGGGTAGGTGCTTTGCCCTAGACTCCCAATTCGAGCTAAGAGCATCTCGCTTGCCAATAGCGTAATAAATTCACGGCGTCGCATCATCGGAGTTAATCGTTTAATCGACAAATGTATTGCAAGCGTGAGAAAATGTCAAGTGTCTTCCGAGCGGGATTGCTGAGTTTGGCAAGTAATCGAACCCCGCCACGGAAGCTGTACTGGAACCTTCGCCTGCCGAGCGGCTCTCCCGCCCTCGGCTCCGGATCGAGCAGAACCGTGAGCGCCTGTGGACCGCATCATCTACTCCATCTTTCAGAAATTCAATCTGGATGGAAAACTCGCACCCTCCGCGTATTCACACAAGCAGCTTGACGACACCATTAAATTAAACGCTTGACATCGGCGAAATACCCCATTAGGATGGTGCGCATCATAAGCCAAAGTGCAAATTTAGGCAAGGACATTGAAGCTGTTTTCTCACGAGCCAAACAACACGTCAGGAGGCTACAACTCCTGCACGCATGCCAACGGCTTCCTGTATTCCCTGCCGGTGGCTGCCAACGAGAGACAGGGCATAGTGCGCGGGGACAATAAGATATCCGACAGCGACAGCGTCATGGCCCGCGATGCGTACTACTTCAACGCAACCAACGATATCGCCAACTCGGGCGGGCTGTCGGAGATCTACGGCGAACGCAACGATCATTTGCAAAACCAGGACTCAGTGCTCTCCGAGACCCACATCTTCAAGCCGACCCTGCTGAACGATGCCCGTATCGGAGTGATGATAGATGACTTTCCGTTTGCGGCGGGCTCGTTCAACCAGAACATTGCAATCAAGATCGGTCTGTCCAACGACACGAACATCGAGTTCATCGACGACCTGGCATGGATATTGGGGAACCACTCCTTGCAAATCGGCGGCAGCGTGCAATGGACCGAGGGGTATAACCACCAGAATTCTTGCTCGGTCTCGGGGGACTACACTTTCAGCTCCGGGACTACAGCCGGGGGCAATGACACAACCGTGGTTTCAGGCACGGGCAGCCAGTCTGCCTCCTACTTGTTGGGGCAGGTGGTGAGAGCGCCAGCCAACAGGTGTCAGAAGGCACTGCTGGCGTAGGATGGCACCAAATATGTCCACGAGCGCATCACGGCGATTACGGAACCGGAGTCGGCGAGGAAGGCGCGATTATGGATGATCGGCGGCTCTTTGTAGACATGGGCAGATTACAAGTCACTGCATCGCGGCACACCCGCGAGTGGAATCCGCTATCGGAGCGCGGTGAATGTTGATCCGTGAGCATCGCGATTCTTGGCAAGCCGTGCATGATTTGTTCGATACCGATATTTTGGAGGGTAAATGACTGCTGGCTGCCGTCTGGACATAGCTTTACCACCAGCCATTTCAATTGCTGACACCCCGCAGAAAGCACATTGTCCGAGGAAATGCACCATCGCCAGACGGGTGGTTGAAATTCCTGCCGCCCTGACGGTCGCTGCCTGGGCGGTGTGCTGCCTCCCAATCGCTGCTCAGACTGCCAGCGCGTCCGCGCGGGCGGCCGTCCTCAAGAGCGATGGGATTCAGTTCAGCATGGAACTAGCGGGAGGCCGATACGGCTTTGATGCGGATGGAAGCACCGTTATCGCCGCCGACCCTGAAGCGGGTGTGCTGTTAGCTGGGAGGCCAGTGAACCTGCGGCCCGACGGCCCATGTGCCAACACGGAGTGCCATCTGGCGGGCGCCACTGCGGTGGGCGAGTATATGCGACTGACGGTCAAGCTTGCGCCCCATCGCGCGGAACTGATCGCGGAGCCTCAGCAGCACGGAGAAGAGGTGCGCTTTGTTACAGGAGGCGCAGAACCTGCCTTCGGCCTTGCCGATCACGCCGTACTGATGAACTTTTCTACGCTTGCGCACAAGCAATACAACACAGACGTTAGCGGCTTTGCCGACGATCAATTTCTCTCTGGGCAGGGCCTCGCGCGGCTGGTGAGCAATTTTGTCATTTATCCGCGGCAGCGGTTTGCTGAGATTTTTCTGGATCCGACGATGAAGATCGTTCATACCTCGGAAAAACAAATTGTGCAGGGCGTTGTGCACGCTGGGCCTTCGGAGCGCCTTTTTTATTTCTTCGGCAATCCCCATGAGATCTATGCGCAGTATCTCGAACTCCGCAATGAAACGGGGTACCGCGTCTTTATGCCCAAATACCAGGCCTTCGGTGTGGGGTGGGAGGCTTTTGGCGCTCTGGGGTGGAATACCAACCAGAATACCGTCGAAGCGAGCGTTGATCGGTACATCGCCGCAGGCTACCCACTACGCTGGATCGTGATCGGTTCGGGCTTTTGGCCCGCAGCGCCCGCGATGAGCGCAACTACGAGCTTTGGATTCTGGAATCGCGAGAAATATCCCGACCCGACGGCTCTGGTCCGCCATTTCCGCGATGAGCATCTGGCCGTGATGCTGGGCCTGCGAATCACCTTTATAACCACCGGCCCCTATTCGGCGGAAGGCGCCGTGAAGGGCTATTTCTTAAAGAAAGATGGCGAGCCGGAAATATTCCATGGAAGCTGGCCCAAGCTGCCGTATTACTTGCTTGATGCTCACAATCCTGCGGCCCTTAATTGGTATATGGGTCTGGTGAAGCGGTGGCAGGCCTTTGGGATCGACGGCTGGAAGGAGGATTTCTACGGTTACGACAAATACGACCTGCGCGACGACAAAGTGGATCCCGTGAACGACCGCCTGATGGAAGAGCATCAACTGGTCATCGAGCGCAACGGTTATCTCTCGTCGAATGGGGACCTGCAGCGTATCAACGACTTTAATTACGACCGGGATCAGGATCGCGGTCCGGTAAACGCGCTCGCGTTCGCCTACTCTGGGTTTCCGCTGGTCTATCCCGATATCGTTGGCGGTACGTTTGGCGAGAACGGCTTTTCTACGATCCGTTCGCCGCGGATGCAAATCTATATGATGCGCAACGTACAGTGGGCTGCCCTGCATAGCAGCATGGGCATGGGAGAACCGCCGTGGAGTTTCTCTGCGCAGGTTGCGAAGGTGATGCTGCAAGCGGCGCAGCTTCATGCCCGGATCGCGCCCTACATTTACAGCAACGCGCGCCGCTTTGCGCGCGATGGATACCCCTGGACCATGACGCCGTTGCCCATTGCCTTTCCGGATGATCCGATTGTCTACGGACGTGAGAACTCGACTGTGCGCGGATATGAATGGATGATCGGCGATGCGTTGCTGGCTACGCCCCTTTATGGCAACGACTACGCCACAGCCACTTGGCGCGACATCTACCTGCCAGCCGGCGAGTGGATGGACTTCGATACCGGCAAGCTATATCGCGGCAACCGGACACTCACCAACTTCGCACTGCCTGTAGGCAAAACACCCCTGTTTATAGGCGGCTCGGGCGTGACCTTGGAGGATCGCGGAGGCAAGGTATTGCTCTGCGTTTATCCGGTGGCAACCCATGCGTCAGTGGATTTGACGTTGCCGGAGGGCGGCAAGCCTGTGCATGTCGAAGTCAACGGCCTAAGTGCGGATGCGCGGTGGGCTGGCGTTCGCGTGCAGGATAGCGACGGCCACGCTGTGGCCGTGCAAAAACAGGACCAAGCCTTCACCTTTACACCGCAGCCAGGAGCAGCCTACCGCGTACGCGCCCTTGACGATGGTAGCCGCTGATCGGCGCAGGAGAATCCAGATGGCGATTAATCGCAGAAGTTTTGTGCAGCACGTGCTCATGGTTTTGGGCGCGTCGGGAGCAGCCACGTCGCCAAAAGCCGCTGGCTTGCGCGTTCCGTCCGATGCGCAAAGCACGGTCGCTGCCTGGCAGAATGGAGCGGCTTCCGCTGTCTCAGGGTACATTCGTCGGTCGCCCAGAGATCAATGGCCGAATCGGTAGCGAGTTTTTCGAGTTTTTTTGTGTGCCTGCTGCAACTCGGTGTCGGCATGAGCGATCAAGGGGCGGGGATTGCGCAGACGGAAACCACGCCGCCGGAACAAACGCTGGCATTGACGCACTCCCAAACGGATATGGAATCGTCGCGCGATCCATGCCCCCAGCGTCTTGCCATCCCACAGCGTGCCGTTCAGTCCGCAGTCGCGCGGCGCTTGGCGCAGCGCCCGGTCGATTTCTTCCAACTGTGCCTCGCTCAGGCGGCCGGGACGGCCGCTGCGCTGGCCCTCGGCCAATCCAGCCAAGCCTCGGGCCTCGAATCGCTGCACCCAATACTCAACGGTGCGCGGCGCATCGCCCAACAGGCGGCCGACCTCCGGGCAACTCATGCCCTGGGCCACCAGCAGCACGCCGTGCAGGCGGTGATCGTAGCGGGACTCCTGGGAGCGGCGAATCTCGTCCTGCAGCCCCAACACCATGGTTGCGGCGTCGGAAATGCGTAAGTAGCGCATGTCCTCATCACATCACAATCGCCACAATATGCGCAATTATTTATGTCGTCGACTATATCTCTGCTCAATCCGTACTCGATCACACGCACAAACGCTCTTGAGCGACCATGAGAACTTTGGCTGCCCCTGCAAGCGCCCCGAGTAACGGCGGCCTGAGGTCTGGAGGAATTGGATCAGTCCAAAACAGTTCCGGCAACCTCCCTCTGCTCTCACTTCAATTCCGATCTTCTCCATCCCGTTGATGTCTTGACCCACAGCGCCGAACTCGCACCATCATCCACCCACCTTATCTCGCCCACTTCTCCCATCGTTGGCGCGGGAGGTTCCTTCTGCCGAGTCAGACAGAACCCAGTGCCATCCAATTTCAATGGAGGGGTCGTCATGTCACCAGACGGAATCCTATTCTGCAGACCACCCATCACGCCTCCAGTCGTGGTCGTTCCCAAGATGCATGCGCCCTCCAGATCGCCATCGAATGCTTTGGCGAGCCGGTGTGCGGGATTAGCAAAAAGAACATTCCCAATATAGTTTCCACACTTTCCCTCGGGAGTGATCAAAAAGCCCACTCCGCTGTTATCCTTTGCCCAGCGGCTATAATACACTCGGCACTGGAGCAGCGATTGATAGGGCTTGTTGATATAAAATCCGGCTATTGTAGGTGAATCAG
>JBKQKT010000073.1:0-5351 GCA_052147365.1 Candidatus Korobacteraceae bacterium
CAGAGGGAGTCGATCAACTGCTGCTCGTGCTGGAGGTCCGGGTATTTGGCGGAGACCTGGCGGAATATATCGTCCCAGAAGACCATGCTGTAATTGACGGCGTTGGACGTGGTTGCGCTGGTCACCTTCTTGCGCCCGTGCCGGCGCGCATACTCGAAGGAATAGCGAACAACGCGCTCCGTGCCATGGTAGGTAAATACCGCCGACTGCACCGCCGACTCCTGTGGAGTTCCCTGGTAAACCCGGCCGCCAACTCCGCAATATTCACCTTCGCAGTTCTCGCGAACGCAGATGATGTCGATGTCCTCGGGACCTTTACCCGCCAGTGGGCCGGCGACGCCCTCTAATAGGCGCACCGGACGAAGATTGATGTACTGGTCAAAGCCCTGGCGAATGGGCAGCAGCATACCCCAGAGCGTTATGTGGTCAGCAACACGCGGATCGCCAACTGGGCCAACCAGAATGGCGCTGTAACCGCGGGCCTCTAGCACCTTCAGCCAATCAACAGGCATCATCGCCCCCAAGCGAAGATACCTTTCGGAACCCCAGTCGTAGTCCTGGGTCTCGAACTTCAGGCCACCGTCAAGTTCGGCAACCGCCTGGAGAGCTGCAACACCCTCCATGATGACCTCCGGGCCGATGCAGTCACCGGGCATTACTGCAAGGTTGTAGTGCCGCATTCAAGTATCTTCTCACTTCAGCAGGAAAGCAGCGCAAAGGTGATCATCCGCGCCTTATGATCGATGCCGCTATAGCCGAACATGACACGACCGGCGTGAGTTAATCGTCTTTTACGGCCGCCAGGGCCCTCAATCCGGTGGGAAGTCTCTTGCTTCACATGAGTTGTCCTCCCTTTACGGTTCTCTTTGGCCGGTGAGTGACGAACTGTCGGGGCCGCCAGAACATTCTCGTGCAAAATTCGTGCAAAATTCGCCGGATGTGCGGCAAGGATGGGGTCCAGCGGCAAGCTAAGTCTTTAAGAGTCAACCACCGGTAGGATTTATGGCCGCTTTCGAGGCGGCTCGTTTCAACCACTCACGCACCTCTCCGCGCGAAAAACGTGGTCAAATTCATGATAGCAGAGGTTTCGCGGCGGTCACTTACCCGGAGGGAGTGACACAACTAGATCGCCTAGTTAGCTGTCTCGCCCCTCCGCTTTTCGCGAAAGAAAGTTTGCACCAGGTCCATGCAGCGCGCCGCTAATACTCCGGAAGTCACCTCCACCTTGTGATTGAGCTTTAGGTGGTTGAGCACCTGAAACATGGAGTGAACTGCGCCTGCCTTTGGGTCCTCTGCACCGTAAATCAGCCGCCGGATGCGCGCGTGGGTAATGGCTCCTGCACACATGGCGCACGGCTCAACGGTGACGTAAAGATCGCAGTCGAGCAGACGATAGTTACTGAGGTTCTGTCCGGCTTCCCGAAGGGCCAGTATCTCGGCGTGCGCAGTGGGATCGTTGGCGGTCAGCGGACGGTTGCATCCGCGGCCAACGATGCGCCCTTCGTACAAGACAATGGCCCCCACCGGAACTTCCCCCAGCGCGATCGCACGACGCGCCTCGCGAAGGGCTTGCTCCATCCAGAGTTCGTCTGAGTGGGACATGAGATAGCAGATAGCAGTTAGCAATTAGCCACTAGCAAGTCAGATGTGTGAGGATCGCCACTCCGTCTGCGAGCTGTGTGCTAAATGCCAAGTGCTAAGTGCTAGCCGCCGTTTTCCCTCAGCATAATCCTCTGTATTGCTGTTGCCCGACCCGTGCCTGGGTCGCAGTCGATCAACGTGGCACACAAACGCACATCGCCTGTAGCTGGCTCAAAACGCGACGGCATGTTGGTGAGAAAACGTTGCAGGATCAAATCTTTCTGCACCCCGATGACTCCTTCGTATGGCCCGGTCATTCCGACGTCGGTCTGCACCGCCGTTCCACCAAGCAGGACCCGCTCGTCGGCAGTGGGAACGTGGGTGTGGGTTCCGAGCACCGCGGTCACGCGTCCCTCAAGATACCAGCCTAGAGAGAGTTTTTCGGAGGTGGCCTCGGCGTGCATGTCCACGAGGACGACTTTGGCGGTGATCTGTTTCAGCAGCCCGTTGGCCACGCGAAAAGGGTCGTCATTGCTAGTCATGAAGACGCGTCCTTGCAGATTAATGACGGCATAATCGATGCCGCTGCGGGTGCGTCCCTGATACCAGCCAAATCCCGGCGAGCCCGCAGGATAATTCGCCGGCCGGAGCAGCCGCCGCGCCAGCGAAGCTTCGTTGCCGTTGGCCGAGTTCATGTACTCGATGATTTCGCGCTTGTCCCAGATGTGGTTGCCAGTAGTGATGACATCGATGCCCAGCTCGAACAGTTCTTCAGCAATGTGAGGCGTGATGCCGAAACCGCCGGCAGCGTTCTCGCCATTGGCGATGGTGAGTTCCACACCGTGCTGCTTTTGCAGTTCATGGAGGCGCTCGTGCACGATGGTGCGCCCGGGCCGACCGAAAATGTCTCCAACGAAAAGTATGCGCAAGGTGCTCGAAGCCTCTATTAACGCTGATTTTCGATGGTAACACGCAGCATGGACGCGATCAGGGCACGAGTTCCGCCGTGCGCAGGAAGTCGTAATTTCCCGATGGGCCCAGTTCGATGCCGCGCACACGATTGGTGTGCACAAGAACGTTGTCGAGATACCAGAGGTTAATGTACGGCAGGTCTTCTGCGAGAAGCTGTTGGATTTGATCGTAGATGGCTTTCCGCTTCTGCTGGTCGAGCGTGCTGCGGCCTTCAAGGATCAACGCGTCCACCTGTGGGTTGGAATAAAAGGTGCGGTTGGCGCGCTTTGGAGCAAAGCTGTTGGAGCCGAAGATGTGCTCGAAGATGTCGGGGTCCAAATTGCCGCCAACCCAACGCAGCGAGTGGAATTGGTATGCGCCCTTGGTGATGTCTGCGAAGAAGGTCGCAAATTCAAAACTGCGGACGTCCAGAGCGATACCGACCTCACGCAACTGTTGCTGTAACACGGCCGCGAGCAGGCGCGTGGATTCCTCCGTCGAAGTTTTCATCGTGATGTGAAAGCGGATGCCGTTTACCGGGTAATAGCCGGCGTCGTCCAGAAGCTTTTTCGCAACCTCCGGATCGGCGGGATATTTTGCTACGTCACCGTCGTAGGCCCAGTGCTGCGGCGGCAGCACACTGTACGCAGGCTGTGCCTGATCTCGCAGCAGGTAATGAATAATGGGCTGCACGTTGATGGCGTAAGCAATCGCACGGCGCACACGAACATCTTTCAGGATGGGATCGCGCAGGTTCATCGCCAGGTAGGCGTAGATCGTCCCGGGCGATTCCATGACCGTGAGGTCGCGGTCACGCCGGAGCGTGACGACCGTATCGGCTGTCAGTGCATTGATAGCGACGTCGGCGCTCTGCTTGCGAAGCTCAAGGGCGCGCGTGGTGGCATCAGGGATGACCTTAAACTGTACTCGTTGTAGCTTGGCCGGCGTAGCCCAATAGTCAGGATTGCGCTCGATTATGACTTCTTTGTCCTGCTGCGCGCTGATAAAACGAAATGGTCCGGAGCCAATTGGATGGCGATTGAAATCCTCGCCGCTGCCATAGGGCACGATGCCAATGGCCCCGTCAGACAAATTCCACAGCAGCGGTGCGAACGGCTGCTTGAGACTGAAGATAACGATGTAGTCATCCGGCGCTTCGATGCGGTCAACCGGTGCGTAGGTGCTCGCCTTTGCGCTGCGCAACTGGCCGCTCATGAGCGAATCGAAGGTCCACTTCACGTCGCGAGCGGTTAGGGGCTGTCCGTTGTGAAAGTGAACGCCGCGGCGCAGATGAAAGATGTAGGTCAGCGGATCAGGGATCTCCCAACTCTCGGCCAGCCAAGGCTTCAGGTTGAAGTGCTCATCGCGGCGGACGAGCGAATCGAAGATCAGATCATCAATGCGCTCCGACTGCGCATCAACACCGACCCGGGGGTCAAGGTTGGCGGGGCTGCTCTCGATGATCATGACCAGGGTGTCGGGGTCGGGCTTGCGCGAACAGGCGGCAAGAAAAAGCAACACCACAGAGACACAGAGACACAGAGTAAGAGCAGTCAATAGGCCAGATGAGAATAGAGAACGCTTGCCGGGGCGAAGCAATCGAAATCCCAGAGCCAGATTTTCTCTGTGTCTCTGTGTCTCTGTGGTGAAGGTTTTCCTACCCATAGCTGACTTTGCCTAGGATCGCTGGCCGCTGGGCCCCGGTTGCCGATGGAACGTCCGACGGTAAGCGGCGCCACGTCTGATAGGCCAACAGCGCGAAAGCTGCTGCTTCTTTCGCGTCTGCTGGCAGTCCAAACTCGTCGCTGGTGCGGACCCGCATCTTTAGCTGCGCGAGCTCCCCGCGGAGCATGCGCATCAGGGTTGCGTTCTTCGTTCCACCGCCGGAGACGACGAATTCCCGAAACCGCAGAGGCGGCTCTACCAGAGGCAGCACGAACTTACGCACGGCGGTCCCGATGGATCGTGCCGTGAGCGCGGTGGCCGTGGCCACGATGTCATTTTCGTCGGCACGCCGGCAGAGGCGCAGGAACTGGCGCGCAAATTCGCGCCCAAACTGCTCCCGGCCAGCGGATTTGGGCGGCTTCTGCCGGAAGAATGGGTGCCGGAGCATCTGTTGCAAGACGCGCTCGATGGGCTCGCCTCGAGCGGCGAACCTTCCATTGCGATCATAGGGGCGGCCGAAGAGGTGCTCGGTTACGGCGTCAATCACCATATTGCCCGGCCCAGTGTCGAACGCAATAACGTCTTCCGGTTTTGCGCGTGGTGGAATCGCAGTGAGATTGCCAATGCCGCCCAAATTCTGCACGATGCGTCCGTAGCGGCGATGACGGTACAGCACATAATCGAGGAAGGGAACCAGAGGCGCTCCTTTGCCCTTAACGGCCATGTCAGCGGGCCGGAAATCGGAGACCACCGGCACGCCGAGCTTTGCCGCGATGGCAGCCGCTTCACCCGCTTGCCACGTACAGGCGATGCGGCGACCGAGGAACAACTTGGCGTCGCCCTGGTGGTAGAGCGTTTGGCCGTGACAGCCGATCAGCTCGCACTCCAGCCCCGCACGGCGTTCCGCGGTGCGGACCGCGTCGGCATACAGTTCACCCAGCAGAAAATTCAGCCGGGATAGATCCGAAACGTTTGCCGTTCTTGCGTTCATCGCCGCCAAGACAGCGCGACGCACGTTATCCGGGTAAGGGAACTGGTAATGCGCCAGCAGTTCCACCCGCGAACGGAAGCCACGGCACTTCCAATCCGATCGCGTTACATCCATCGGCAGCATTTTTAATCCGTGGCGTTGTGCATCTTTCACAATTGTCGAA
>JBKQKT010000074.1:0-12103 GCA_052147365.1 Candidatus Korobacteraceae bacterium
GGCCGACTGCCCTGATTATCCTTCCGTGATAAACGGAATTATCACGCGGCGAGGGAGCCAGCAAGCGATCGTCGCCATGCCCGCAAATTTCGAAGGTCGCATTAAGTAACGACTACCAGTGGCGCAGACGCCCAACGTCGACGTGCACGAAGTCCGAGCTGCGATAGTATCCCACTCCTCCGCGTTGAAGGCGCAGGGCTGCGTCGCGTAGCTCCGACGTCTGAATCCCAGGTAGGCGAATGTCGATCGCTTCAGCCTGCATATGCAGGCTGTGCTCCGCCACGCCGGTGTGCGGACTGCGAGTGCGCAGGAATTCGTTGCTCCAGGGCGTACGGTAGCCGCAAATCACATCGATCTCACCACCGGAATCGCCGAGCGACGCGGTCAAATCGTAGAGAACGTCAAAGAGGCGAGGATCGAAACGACGCACATCTCCGGTGCGGTGGTCGCGCAGATAATGGTCTAGCTCGTCGAGTGCTTCGGGGATGTATTGATCACCGCGACGATAGACGACATCCAGCCGCTCCCCCGTGTGAGTGTGATAAAAGCGGAGCCGGTACTCGGGTTGGACCGGGGGCGCAGATTCTGTGCTGCCGTGCCCGAGCAGTGGCGCCACCAGAAACAAGAAAATCAGTGACAAACGACCAAGGCCGAATTTGTTCTTTTTTCTTAGCGATGACACCGATGTTGCTTCATTCCCATTCAAAATGTATTGCCGCATTACATCCATTTTACGTTAGATGCTGGGCGCCTTGCCTAAGACCTACCAGGCATAGGGATAACCAGCGGCCAAGGCTTTCTCTAGCTCGGCGTCATAACCATAGATGTCATCGAAAAACTTGATCTGGTTCTCCTCGTTCACCGCGGCCGTGCCGTAGACGATCAGAACCGGAATTCGCGTGGTGAGGTTCACCTGAAGATTGTCTTTGTCGCCGTGCATCGTGGCCCGCACCCGCTCCAAGTCCCAGCCAGGATTGTTTCGCAACACCCAGGCAGCCAGCTCCGCAGGTTTCTCTACTCGAATGCATCCGTGGCTGAAATCGCGGACGTCCTGCGAGAACAGTTCCGGAACATCTGTGCCATGCAGATACACGTTGTCCGAATTGGGGAAGATGATCTTTACCAGGCCCAGAGAATTCGTTTTGCCAGGCTTCTGCCGCACCATCAGGTGAAGCGATTTTATGCCCTCTAGAACCTCAGGGCTCACTTGATTGTCGGTTACGACCTCGCCCTGGGGCGTGACCACTTCAAAGTTATGCTTAGCGATATAGTTCGGATCCTTCTGGATGTGTGGCACGATTTCGCTCCGCTGAATGGTGGGAGTTACGTCCCAATAGGGCCGGAAGACCACGAATTGGATCTCTTTCTCAAACACCGGAGACTTGTGCCCGTAGGCTTTTCCAATGATGACGTTCCTGTGGAAGGCGACAGTGCCATCCGCGTTCATCGCGCGAACACGATACTCAGGAAGATTTACAACTACCGGCGGTTGTGAGAAGGAATGCGGAAGCCAGCGCCAACGTTCGAGGGTCAACTTGATCTGGCGAATGCGGGCCGCCGGAGGCGTATTGAGTTCATTGATCGTGCGCACGTCCAGGTTGCCGGTGGGGGTTTCTCCATGTCTGTCTTGGTAGTGCTTCACTCCCTCGACGAGCGCACCCTCATAGATGGTTGCATTCGGATCCAAATGTTGGCTTGCAGGAATGTCGCCGATGGTTTGAAGAAACCATCCCAAGCGGACTACGCCAGCGTAGGGTTGGCCGGGTCGCACCGTCTTCGCGACCATTGGTAGCTTCTGTCCGTCATCTTGCTTTGCGTATCCTTCATAAACCGGCAAGAGCGCGAGCAGCTTACGGTAGCCCAGGAAAGGTGGTTCCAGCTTCTGGATTTCGGCAACTGGATCGCCTGCATGCACAACCTGGGTCTGAATGAAGTCGGCCAACGAGAATTGGTCGCTCCCCGTATCGAGCTGAAAGTTGAATTCCTTGGGATTTGCGCGGCCACAGTGGACGGCACGGATGTACCGCATTGCCGACACCGTAAGCGCGGTATCGAACGAGGCCAGGTCTTGTTCAGACGGGTTTTGCCCTAGCTTGAGAAGGCGGCCCTGCCATCGCGAGCCGTCGTAATCTTCAGGGTCGAGTCCTTTAGCGTCGGCGTTCTGTAAGAGCTGGATCACGGCGAGTCCCTGAGGGCGGACGCTGCCATTCTGGACCCAACGCAAAGAATAGCCGTTCGTCTCGTAAAGCTTGGCGACCTCTGTTTTGTAGGGAGTAAAGTCGGGCCAGCGAAGATCGGCATTACGACCTGAATCCACAATCCCATGGAACCCGGCAACAGCCGAGGCAGACAATGTCTGGGCTGTAAGTGCAGGGTGGTGTTCCGCGAAGAACGCACGGAGGGTTTCGCCGTTCGCAACAGAGATTGCGGCAACTACTATGCCCGTTAGAATGATCATCCACTGAGGCCGATAAACAGAATTCCTCATAGCGCGGCTCCACTTGATGTTTTGTAGGAGTATGGGAAGCAATTCTAGTTTACCTTTTTCGGTCTTACTCAAATGCGCGCCGGATCAGGCCCTTGCGAGAGCAGGAAACCATTTAACGTCCGTAGCCAGATTTCGCCGAATTGGTTCGCGAATGTCTGCACAACCGGAAGTTAGCCGGAAACGGCTTGTGGGAAACTACTCCCGAGAAGTCGGTACGAATGCTCTCCTTTCATCTGGCCGTATAACGCCCGTTCCATAGAAGTGGGCAGCCCAAACTCCCCGGAAGTCTTCATGTGGGAAGTTGTACCAACTTACCAGCTACCAAGCCGGAGCTTCGCGTCGAACCGTTCCAGCGCGTGCGGATCGCTCCCCGCCAACTTGAGCTCCGTTTTTTGAATCATTTGCTGCCACAAGGAATCCGGATCCGAATCGAAAACCGTTCTGGCATCCCCTTGAAAAATGAACCATGAGCCGAGCTCTACTTCCTTCCGTAGTTGATCATTACTCCATCCGGCATAGCCTAGATAAACGTGAAAAATGCCGGGCTCAGGTCGGCCCGAGAGGGTTTTTTCGAAAATGGTCTTCGTAGAAATCAAGTAGACGCCGGGTCCAGCTAACCTGCCAGCCGGGCTCGCAGATATTGTGGAAGCGGTCATTGGTCGGCACAGGCGAAGGATCCTAAAGCGTGCGCGAGGGAATTCAAGCCGGTGCGTTCGTTGGCTTCGCTAAACCGTGTGCAGCCCAAGGTGGAGGTGAAGGCGCAGTGGCAGGACGAATCAGCCGGGGTGGCCAAGGTGATGGTGAAGGTCAGCCAGAACAAGGATACGTATCCGGTCGATGGCAAGCCGCAGGAGGTTAGCACCGATGTCTACGACCTGCGGGTATTCCGCGACGGACAGGTGGTGGGCTGGGCACCGAAGACGAGCGTGGATTGGCAGCTGATGTCGGCGCCGACCGGGCCGAACGCGGCGCGGCTGGATCTGGAGCGCTGGCGGGCGAAGACGCACATCGATCTGCAGGCGGACGGGACAGCAACAGCGCCAACCCGAGGGTGCCTTTTCCTCGAACGGCGCGAGGGCGGCAACGCGTTCGGCAGTCCGTCGGACGGGCCAACGCCGCCGCGGCGTGGCCCCGGCTGCTACAAAGCAGCAAGTACCGCGGCAGGATCTGGCCTGGTCTTTTCCTTCCTCGATCTCTGGGTGCTCTGGATGTAGAGGGTTATATCTCAATGCAGTGAAAGAGCCCTCCGCCCGTTCCGAAGTGGATGAGCGGAGAGCCTTAGGTCGACCAGTCGTGGTCGTCTCTGCGGCGACCTTGTATTCTAGTCGTCGTCCTCGTCCTTATCAGCACCAGCAGGCATCACGGAGTGACGCGGTGCAGGCATTTCTGAGTTCACTCCCTTCACGGACTTCCAGATCATCTCGTTCAGTTCCCGCTCGGGAGCGCTATCGGGATGGTCGAAATCCATTTGGCCGGCCCGGATCACTATCCTGCGCATTGGGTCGGTGGAACTCAACTGGTTGACGTCGGGGGATTGGGCGCAAATGATGTCCTGGTCCGGCAGCACTGCGGTGTAGGGTGCATTGTTGGAAGGTTGACCGTTCCAATCCATAATCGGAATCGCCGTCGCGTCGTAGGAAGTTAGCGGCTGCAGACCCAGAATCATTTCCATCGTCTTCAGCACGCTCGTATGGTTGTAAAAGGTGTGATCGACGGCCCCCTGGTTGATCCACGGGCTGATGACGTAGGTGGGGAACGGTGGGCATCCACATGGTCAGGCCCATCCTGGGCGTCGTCCTCGATAATGAAGATCGCCGAACTGGTCCAGATTGGGCTGTTGCTGATCGCCTGCACTATTTGCGCGACTCCATAGTCGTTGTCGGCAACTTCGGCGATAGGTGCAAAATCGCCAGAAGTTGGCCCCTGCGTATGGTCATGCGGAAGCCGAATGGTTTCAAACGCCGGCACGGAATTGCCCGAAGGGTCTTTCATCAGATATTCGTTGAACTCGCGGATCCACTCAGCAGCTCGGCTCGACGATTGGTACTTGCCGAACCCGGTCTCCTGGTATTTACAGTTTTGTGCGCCTTTCGCGGTGTAAATCGCTGAGGCGTCGCTGTCAGGGTAGTTGCTGTCAAATCGCCGATAGTCCCAGTCGCTCACCCCCGCCAAGTCGTGGCCTGGCGGTTCGAGTCCCGTGACGGTTGGGTAATTATCCGGCATGATCACATTACCCTCGCCGTCGGCTATGCCGAACGACAGGAAGAAGCCGTAGTTGCGGTAACTCACGCCTGCAGCTTGCGCGGTATCCCAGATATGTCCACCCGGACCTTGTGTCACGTCCGGAATTGCGGGTACACCGTTCGGGAAGTATACCGGCGAAATCACGTTTCCGTCCGGGTCTTTCGCCGGGAAACCTCCCACATCGTAGCCATTGTTCTGTCCTTCCACGTCGTACTGCCGGCCCCGGCCGCTGTAGTTGTAGGGGACGCTCTTGATGAGGTCTTCATTGGCGATGCCTTGGGTGAGCCATCCCCAACCATCGAAGCTGACTTCGCTGTTGGTATAGAAGTTGTCCAGTAGAACGAAGCGCTGCGCCAGCGCGTGCAGGTTAGGAGTAGTGTTGTGGCCGAACAGGGTAAGTGAAGCATCGCCATTTCCCGCAGGAATGTCGCCCAATACCTGGTCGTAAGTCCGGTTTTCCTTGGCGATGTAGAACACATGCTTGATCCCGCCGCTCTGCAGGCCGATCGAATCCAGCCGGTGGTCGTGTATTTGGCCAGCCGCTTTGCTGTCTAGAACTGCAGCGGTCCAGCGTTGCAAATCATCGGCATGGTTTATCCCGGTGATTAACGCAACCTGGCCCTGGATCAAGTGCTCGTCGTACCAGGGGCTAGAGTTGAAGTCCCACTGCACGTAGCCGGGATTGGGATAGCGCGTAATGGTACCTTTGCCGTAGGCGACTAGGATATTTTGGTTTGTCGGAGCAACCACGGAGGTCGGGTACCATCCTGCAGGTATAGATCCTTTCAAAGTTAAGTTAGCCCCGTTCACCGAAAGGACCGCCACCGCATTCAGATCGCCCAACGCGACATACAGGGTAGTTCCGTCCGGAGACAGCGTTAGTCCGGTTGGGGTCGACGTACCAGCCACAGTCTGTAACTGTGCGGGGCGCAGCAAAATGCTGCTCAGAATGGCATCGTTGGAGGTGCTAATTACGGAGACGGCATCGCTGCCGCCATTGGCCACATAAAGCAGGGTTTGCGACTGGTTAAGCAGCAACGCATCCGGATTGGCCCCCGTCATGATGGCCCCTATCAAAGTAGGGCTGGCGGGAATCGAAGTGTTCAGATCGTAAACCGCGCCGTCCCGCTCGCTGGAAACGTAGGCTTTGGAGCCGTTCGACAGAACCGCAATGGCCAAGGGATAGTTGGGCGTTCCATACCAGCTCCCGGTGAAAGAGTAGCGCCCAACCTTTGTCTGGGTGCTCTGGGAGTAGATGGCTACGCTTCCCGGCACTACAAATGTGCTCGGGTCATTGTTTACGACATAAAGAAACCCTCGGGTGTCGGTCGCTAGGCCGGCAGGAAAGTCCGTAGGTTGAGTCGCAGTGAAGCTGCCCAGGTCGGCGAGAATCCCGTTAGGCGAAAGGTGCAACACGTCAATGGTGTTGTTCCCGCCTTGCGCCGCATACAGTGTGCCGTTACTTCCTAAGGCAAGGCCGTAATAGAGACCGTTTGTGTTCTGGAATGAGCAATAGTTGCAGTTGGGGTAATCGACGTTGGGAATAAAGCCGCCAGTTTTGGTGTCGATCGAGGTAAGCGACTGATCAAAGCCCATGTCGCTCACCAGCGCGTACTTGCCATCGGGCGAAAGAATTATGTTCATGGGCAGGCTGCCCACATTAAGGCGGGTTCCAGGCGGTGGCGTTATGACCTTACCCGTAACCAGGAGGCCCGATTGGAAACTTTGGGCCATGCCGCTGATGACGGTGAACAACATTGCTGTCAACAGGCACAACAGCCCGAATTTCGGGCCGGAAAAGCGAACTCTGGAGTGCATAGTACATTCTCCTTCCGCTGGCGGCGACGGGGCGGCCGCAGGCCGCCGCGTGGAACTAAGGTCGAAGTTTCAGGGAGCGAGTGGTGGCCAGAGTTGCACTACGGTAACAGAGCCGATAGTAGTTCGCTCGTTTTGCGGAAGTGCTAATGAGGAATGAAATCTTCGTGAATCTTTAGTAAAGCCAAGTGGCTTCCAGCCAAGAAGTTCAGCCGGAACATGAAGTGCATCTGTCGCGGCGTGCCGGTTCCCGTTGCGCCAGTGCTTACGGTGTTGAGAATATGGCTGAACGTGGTTGCCGCGACGTCATTTTGCGGCTCGCCGTACTCAGCATAATTGAAGATGCTGAACGCCTCGGCTCTCTCCCTTCAGAACTGTAGTTTCAGCAGAAACTGGAACTGACGCGGCGTACCCATTCCTATCGGAGTTGTATTCAAAGGCAAATATATCCTGCCGAAGTCGGAGGCCGAAATGAGGCCATCCGGATTAGCAAACTGCGCTCTGTTGAAAACGTTGAACACCTCGGCCCGGAACTGAACTTGTACCCGTTCTGTCACAGGAAAGCGTTTGGAAAGCGCCCAATCGGATTGCCAGACTCCGGGACCTCGCAAGAAATTGCGGGGGATACCGCCGAATCCGGAGGGGCAGGTACCACCTGGGTAAAGCGGGTCTTCCGTGCCGGGGGTGCAAAAAGCCGATGGGTTGAAAGTCCCACCCGCCGAATACAAGGGTTGGCCGGGAACCAAGTTGGGACGCTGCGAGTTGGTGTTTCCGTCCGGGCCAGTACCGCTCGTCGTGAGGTTCACGGGGAAGCCGGTACGGGCGATGAAGATACTGCTGATCTGCCAGTTGCCAAAAACGGCCGTCATGAAACCGGGCTGCGAAAGGTACTTCTTGCCTGCCCCAAAAGGAAGCTCATAGATGAAATTTGCATTGAACACGTGGCGGGCGTCGAAGGCGCTGCTGGCCCTCTCCCCGCATTGCGCTGCTCCCGGGGGCCAGCATGAAACATTCTGTGCAGGCAGGGAGTCGCCGTCACCGCTGCCATTGGAACCGTCGTCGATGCTGTGGGACCATGTGTAATTGGCCGAAACGAGCAAACCGCGAGAGAAGTTACGCTTCAGCGAGAGTGCTAGCGCATTATACGAGCTGTTGCCGATGTTGCCTCGCCAAGAGATCTGCGAGAAGGCCGGGTAAGGACGCAGGCCGGTCAGCGGATTTATGACGTTAACATAGGACAGCTGGAGCAGATTAGTACCTTTGCTGCCTACGTACGACATCGTACCGACGAAATTGCCGGGCATCGCATGCTCAATGGAAGCCCCCCACTGGGTTACATACGAGTCTTTGCGATTCCGCTGTTCCGCGTTGGGTGATTGTGTGCCGTTCGTGCAGACCGGATTGCCGTTCGAGTCTAGAACTATGGGGTAGCTAAGCCCTGGGCAATTCTTCGGTGTCAGCGCATAGCTTAACACCTCGTTCTTGTCGGGGATGTTCTGGTCGTCCAATTGGCCGCCCTCATGATAGATACCAAAGCCGGCGCGAATAACGGTCGTCCCCCCGTATTTGGCCGGGGTCCAGGCGAAGGCGATGCGCGGATCGAAATCGGCATAATTCGGCGGACCGAAGCTCGCGCCGACGCCGCAGTACCCTTGCGGCCCGCAGGTAGCGAAATCAAACGGATTCCCGCGGCCCTGTACCTCATGAAAAACACCGAAATAGCTGTAACGCAGGCCAAGATTCAGCGTGAAATTCCGTCGCCATTTGAACTCGTCCTGAACATAACCGTAAAACTGCGTTTTGCGCAGACCGTTGACTGGATATTCGCCCGTGATACTGGCTTTGTAGGATTGGTTGGCCGCAAAGCTGGCGAGCGAGTTATAACTGATCGTGCCATAGGCACTGCTCCCCTGGTTCATCTGTATGCGGCGGACCTCGACTCCGGCCTTGATTACATTCCTTCCCTTAACCCAGGTTAGATCGTCAAGCCAGGAAAATGAATTGCCCACGCCGGTGCTGATACGGCCGTTGTTCAAGGAAGTGAGGCCCGCTACTGCGATCGCGTAGAGCGTTCCGGTCTGATTGAGGAAGATGGTGTCGGTCGTCCCGCGGTTGAAACCAAACTTGAAGGAGTTGAGCAGGGTCGGAGAAAAGGCGTGGGTCAGCGCAATGACGCTATTGACCGGATAGGACGTGAGCTCCTCTCGTTCGTTGAGATATTGCCCAGAGCTTGGGGAATACGGGAGAAAGTAGTCGGCTTCGTCGATGTTGGCCCGCCAAAAAAGATTGGTCGCATCGGAGAAGCGATAATCCAGGCGGAACATCCCCGAGTTTTCCTGGCCCACTTGACTGCCTTCCCCCACGAATTGGGAAACGTCCGGGTTACTCGTAGAGTTCTGCCCTGTGGGATAGGCGTTGATGACGGTCGCGAGATCTGGCGACTTCGCCAGCACTTGCGACCGAAAGGCATCGCTGGGTACATAACCGATGAGAGTCTGACCGAGGTCTTGCCGGTAGCCTTCGTAGGCGACGAAGAAAAAGGCCTTATCACGCACGATCGGTCCGCCCAAAGCCCCTCCGAACTGATTCAAGTGGAAGGACGGCTGGTGGGTTGGATTCAAGGAGTCAATCGGATCCGTGGCATCGAAAGCGCTGTTACGCAAGAAGTCGTAGGCATCCCCATGGAACCGATTCGTGCCTGAAGACGAGGACGCTCCCACCTGGCCCCCTCCCGAGGCGCCGGTCTGCGCCGTTCCCAGGATCGGGAGGACGCTGATCTCCTCGATGGTATCGAGCGGAATCGCCGCGCGCACGTAATATAGCTGGGACTGATTAATAACATAGGTGGCATCGATGCCGTCGTAGGTATAGTTGTTATCGTCGCGGCCCCTGCCGGCATAGCGAATCGAGCGCTGGTTGCCGGCGCCGGGTCCGCCGGCGGTGTCAATCGCAGTTGGAACCAAGGCGGTTAAGGTGGCCCAATTCTGTCCATTCAGGGGAAGCTCTTCAGCCTGTATGCGTTCGATGCCCGTGTTTAGCGTATTGTTAGTCTGATTTAGCGATTGCGGGGTGGCCGAAACTTCCACTTGCTCTTCAGGTCCCGCTATCTTCAGCTTTACGTTGAGGATCCGGGTTTCTTGCAGCTTCTGCACGACGTTGTCGAAACGCAGCGACTGGAAATCTGGGTGGTCAAAGGTGACGGTATAGCTTCCCACCGGCAGTTTAGGAAAATAGTATGCTCCCTCCGCGGAGGAGACCGCCGTCCGTCGAAGTCCGGTAGCGTCTTGTAATGCCGTCACTTCGACACCGGGCAGCCCGTGTCCGGAGGAATCGCTGACAGTGCCGGTCAATCCGGTGCTGGCCCACTGTGCCCAACCGGGCGAGACAAGACAAAGGAGGATAAATAGCGCGCCTAAGAGCCGACCGCTGCGTCGCGAAATGACTCCTTTGCAGGGTTCGTGTTCCCACTCTATTTCTTGCCACATAAAACCTCCTGACAGCGACATGTGGGTCATTAGCCTTTAGCCTTCGGCGAGAACCAGTGGCATCCCCAGAACCACCGGATAATAATCTCCTCTTCTGCGGCACCTAGGCATTAATGTTTTGGGAAAAGCCACCTATCGACGATAAGAGGTTGGGGGGTACTTTGCGGCAAGTGTTAAAAAGCAATGAGATTTGCGGCCCGCTCATTGACTGGGCACTCCGCAGACTTTAAGCTTCTGTGCGGCAATCAATCCGGTCCGCAATGGATCCGCTTCATTCCATCTTCGAAGGTGCCCCAGCCGCGCATCTTGGGCCGCTGGAGCGGCAAGTCCACCACGCCGTGTGGGCGCGAGGCACTGCCACCGTCAGCGAAGTGCTTCAGGACTCCACGATCTGGCAGACATACAATACGATCTTGACGACAATGGGCCGCCTGTTTCGGAAAGGACTCCTCAGCCGCGTTATCGAAGGAAAGGCGTTTCGCTACTCGGCGCGGTACAGCCCGGAAGAACTGGAGCGCGTGGCGGCCGTTGGCGGCATCCGGCAGCTTCTGGGGTCTGAGCGTGCCTCGCTTCACCTTTCGTATTTCGTGGAGGCGGTTGGCGCGCAGGACGAGAAGTTGTTGGAAGAGTTGCACACCCTGGTGGAGCGTCAGCGCGCAGAACTACTGCTCAAGAAAGGGGAGCAGAAATGATATTTACGGCGCGGGGCATCGTCGTTTCTCTTGCCTTCTTTGCCGTGGTGTATTGTCCGCTGTCTTGCGCGATGGTGTTGACATGGTGGGCCATGAGGCGAATGCGGCGAAAGCACGTTGTGACCTCCGCGAGGTTCCTTTTCGGGCTGCGGATGTTTTCTTTCACAGTTTCCACCTTGGTCGTCGTGTTTTTCACCTTCCCGTCATTCTGGTTGATGGAGCGGGCGTCGCTTGACGAGGACGGCAGAACCTTCATTCTCGCCGCCTGCGGGTTGCTCATCGTGAGCGCCGGCTTGGTCCGCGTTTTTAGCGCACACGCCAAGACGAAGCGGGCGGTGACGCTGTGGCTGTCGAAAACGCCGAACAATGGCAGCGACACCAAGGCGGCGACTCCGGCACTGAGCGCTGCGAACGGGGCCCCTCCGCTGATTCTGGTCGGTATTAGAAGACCGAGAGTGATGGTCTCCGACGCGGCAGCGACTGTGCTCAGTGATGGCGAGTTGCAAGTCGCCATCAGGCACGAGCTGGGGCACGTGCGCTCTTGGGATAACCTGAAGAAGCTTCTAATCAATGCGACTCCGTTTCCCGGGATGAGCAGCCTTGAGACGGCGTGGCGCGAGGCGGCTGAATTGGCGGCAGATGATGCTGCCGTGGAGAACCGTCAGGATGCGCTGGATCTCGCGGCGGCACTGATCAAACTCTCCAGAGGTTCGAAGCAGCCGTGGGTCGAGCCTGCGCTTGCGAGCGGGCTAGTCTGTGGCTCATCTTCGATCAGCCTGCGAGTAGAGCGCCTGCTCGAGTGGCGCACGGCTGGCCATGGCTTCCAACGCACCCGGCCCTGGGCCCTTCTTGTTCTGTTCACCATGCTCATCGGTATTGCCAGTAACTACGGCGCAACGCTGGTGCTCGCGCATCGCTTGACTGAATTCCTTGTCCCGTAGCGCCTGCTGCGGTGCGCCGCGGTCAAAGAAGTCCCCTGAATTGGAGAAAGTCTATCGGACGACAGTCAGCAGTGCCGAACCAGAAACTGCCGATTAGGCCTTCCACACGACGGCGGCCCTGCCAGGAGAACAATCGCTTACCGAGAGTTAACGCGTGTCAGAGACCTGGCTGAGATCATCACGGGAGTGTTCTTTATCAAGAGCCGCCCGTTGCCTTCTGGAATGAGGTTTAGGCATCGCTTTGCCTGCGATTGTGCGGCACCTCTCTCGGGGCCTAGCACCACAGGCTGGGCATTCAACTTCGAGTGGGTCCAACATCACTTCATTTTACGCCTAACTAGGGACGAAAGACCTGTGCAATCCCCCTCTCCCTCTTCTATTCGATTTCAGTCACAATAGTTAGTGCCCATAGTCACTGCGGTCGGGGCTCTTGAAGAG
>JBKQKT010000075.1:0-13405 GCA_052147365.1 Candidatus Korobacteraceae bacterium
TGAAGACACAACGGCGCTCTGTTGTATGAGACGTTTGATGGAATCCAGTGACAGATGGTTGGATGCCGTGATTCATCTGGGCTTCGCAGTAGTAGCGGAATATCGAACCCGAAAAAACGAAATGCACACAACGAGAACGTGTGGCAAGCATCTAAGGTAAGGCGTGCAGCGCATTCACCAGCAGGAGTCTGGCCGGGGCTGGGACCGTTAAAGATATGGATTGTGGTGGTGAACACTTACATCGAAAACCCTGGCACCGTCGAAGTAGTGGAAGCCGGACATGCTGGTGGAAGAACGAGAGACGAGCTTATGGATAATGCGATCCAGATTCCTCAGTCACGGCAAGATGAATTGCACCTGCTTCCGCAGACCGTGATGGGCGAGTCCTTGTGGAGCTCGCTCCGCGGCAACATTCGGGCTGCCTTGTTTCCGGAAAAACTTCCACCTTTGGAGTTGACCTCTCGGCCGGTGAAGGTGCGCGATATCTGGGGGCAAGATAGCTACAAGAAGCAGAGCGCCAGCCTCTCGTTGCTGGTGCATGCCGCCATGATCAGCGGCCTGGTCGCGATATCTGTCATGGGTGCGAAAGCTGTTAAGAACCTCGAGAAGCCGAGAGAGACGGTTACGCTGATCGCTCCCGATCTCACTCCGCAGCTACCTATAACTCCTAAGAAGGAGCAATCAATGGGAGGTGGCGGTGGAGGTGGCGACCGGGACAAACTACAAGCGCCTAAGGGAAAGCTCCCCAAGTTGGCGATGCAACAGATCACGTCTCCGGCGATCGTGATTCGTAATGACAATCCGAAGCTTCCAGTTGAGCCCACGGTCGTGGTGCCTCCTGAGATCAAAATGGCGTCTAATATGCCGAATCTGGGAAATCCTCTCAGTCCTATTCCGAACGGACCGCCTTCTAATGGAACCGGCATGGGTGGCGGAATCGGTTCAGGAGCGGGTGGTGGCGTCGGTTCTGGAACAGGTCCAGGAGTCGGTCCCGGCCATGGCGGCGGTATCGGCGGTGGGGTTTTCAAGGTAGGCGGTGGCGTTTCGGCGCCGCGCGCTTTGGACACTCCCGATCCGGAATATTCCGAGGAGGCCCGCAAGGCCAAATATCAAGGGACTTGCATTTTGTGGCTGATTGTCGGCCCCGACGGGAAACCGCGCGACATCAAAGTTGCGCGGGCCTTGGGCATGGGGCTTGATCAAAAAGCGATTGAGGCGGTACGAAACTGGAAGTTCGCGCCAGCAATGAAAGATGGCCAGCCGGTCGCGGTACAGATCAACGTCGAAGTAAGTTTCCGTCTCTACTAATAGAGGTGAGCAGAGAAGATGAGTCGATTTGGAGGCTCTCTTTTCTGTGCAGGCTGGTTCGCGACACCCTTCGCCCGCGTGGATGAGCACAACCGCTCTGCTTTTCTCCCCGTACAACGCCGCCCCTTAACCTCGCATCAACTCTCAATAAGACAAGACGACTGTGCTCGTTCTCGGCTCCGTTTCTACCCGGCAATGTCGGCACCGGTATTGGAGTTTCCATGCGTATCTTGAGTGTGCGTCTCATTATTTCCCTGATCCTTGGAATCACGCTGATTTCGGTGCTGTCGTCGTATTACGAGGTCCGGGTGGAAGAACGCAACTTGCGCAGGGACTTGCAGCGACGAGCAGCCGTGCTGGGAGAAAGTTTGAGCGGCAACGCCGAAAGAAGCTTGGAGCAGGGCCCGCCACGGGAGTTGCATCACTTGGTCGGGCGCTTTGCAAACCGCGAGCACTTGATAGGAATTGCGGTCTATGACCTCCATGGCAACCGTATCGCGGTGACGCCAGCGCTCACGGATATCCTGAGCAGCGAGCCGCTCAGCATGGTTGAGGCCATGCGCGACAACCGCGGAGAGGGGCAATTCACCCGCGCCGGTGCGGCTTCGGTTCACATTTACGCGTTGCCCTTGCACAATCGCGAAGACCAAATCGAAGGTGGTTTGGCGATTGTGCATGATACGGGTTACATCGCGGCACAGACGCGGCGTGTATGGCGCGAGACCTTCCTCCGCGTGCTGGCCCAGATGGTCATTATCGCGTTGGTCACGCTCTTGATTGTCCGCTGGAGCCTATCTGGACCGATTGCACGAGCTGCACAATGGATGCGGGCCCTGCGTACGGGAAGGGCTTCCGCCCGCCCAGAGATTCCTGATTGGGATGTCTTCCAGCCACTCGCGCAGGAAGTCACGACATTTGCTGAGAGCCTGACCCACGCACGCTCGGCTGCCATGACTGAGGCTCAGTTGCGCGAGAGTGCGGAGTCCGTTTGGACCGCTGAACGGCTGGCCGTCCACGTGCGTAGCAAATTAGAAAACAGCGCCTTGGTGGCTGTGTCCAATCGCGAGCCCTACTTTCACACCCGGCGTGGTAAGAACTTGGAGGTCGTTGTTCCTGCCAGCGGATTGGTCACGGCGTTAGAGCCGGTCCTGCAGGCCTGTGACGGAGTCTGGGTCGCCCACGGCAGTGGTGACGCCGACCGGGAAACGGTGGACCAGAATGATCGTCTCCGCGTTCCCCCTGATGACCCCCGTTATACCCTGCGACGCGTCTGGCTGACCCAGGAAGAAGAAGAAGGCTATTACTTCGGTTTTGCCAACGAGGGACTGTGGCCGCTCTGCCACATAGCTCACACACGGCCTCTATTCCGCGGCTCCGACTGGAGCTATTACAAGGAAGCGAATCGCAAATTTGCGGATGCGGTCCTGGAGGAAGTCAAGGACATCGAATCCCCGGTGCTGTTGGTGCAGGACTACCATTTTGCCCTGTTACCTCGCATGGTGAAGCAGAAGCGTCCCGATGCCCGAGTGTCAATCTTTTGGCATATCCCGTGGCCCAATCCCGAGGCCTTTAACATCTGTCCCTGGCAGAGAGAACTGCTGGATGGATTGCTGGGCGCCGATCTCATTGGTTTCCACGTGCAGGCGCACTGCAATAACTTTCTGCAGACTGTAGACCGCGCGTTGGAGTCGCAGATCGATTGGGAGCACTTCACGGTCAAGCGGCGCGAACACCGGACACTGGTACGGCCCTTTCCAATCAGCGTGGACTTTAACGAGTTCAAAACCTCAGCAACGGTTCTCCCCAGCCCCGACTCCGAGCGTGCAGCGCTACTAAATGAGCACGGCGTTGAGGCCCTCTTCATGGGTGTGGGCGTAGACCGGGTGGATTACACCAAGGGCATACCAGAGCGTTTCCTTGCTATTGAAAGGCTGTTGGAACAGTATCCAACGTTTCAGCAACAGTTCACGTTTGTGCAGATTGGTGCACCGAGCCGGACCCGCATCCAGCGTTATCACGATCTGCTCGACGAGGTCGAGGCAGAAGCGAACCGCATAAATCGGCGATTCCAGACGACGAACTGGAAGCCCATTATCTTTCTTAAGCGTCACTATAACCATGATGAGATTCAGCGTTATTACCGCGCGGCAGACTTATGCCTGGTCACCTCGCTCCACGATGGCATGAATCTGGTGGCAAAGGAATTTCTGGCGGCCCGCCACGACGAAGATGGCGTGCTCATCCTGAGCCGCTTTACCGGTGCTGCCCGCGAACTGCGCGATGCTTTGCTGGTTAACCCGTACGACATTGACGGGACGGCTGAAGCCATTCGACGTGCCTTGGCCATGGATCCAGAAGAAAAGAAACTTCGCATGCAGCGCATGCGAAAAGTGGTGAGCGAACACAACATCTACCGCTGGGCTGCGAGCCTGATTGCCGAGCTTTGTGAGGTGCGAACCGAAGTGGTTAGCCGCAGTCCGAAACAGGTTGAGACCGATCGTTCGGCGGCTTGAGCGCAATACTTTGTCCAGGGAGATGCAATTGCTCGATACCGACGCGAAGCTGGATTTGCAGCAGTTCTTCCACGAACTCAGCTATTCGCGCGACTCTGTGTTGTTGCTGGATTATGACGGCACCCTGGCCCCCTTTTGCTTGAACCGTGATGAGGCCCATCCCTATCCCGGCGTGTCCGTGCTGCTGAGCGAGATCATCAATGTCGGGCACTCGCGCGTAGTTGTCATCTCAGGCAGGCCCGCCGGCGAGATCGTTCCTCTGCTTGGAGTAGTTCCTCACCCCGAAATCTGGGGTGTGCACGGATTGGAGCGGCTAAACCCAGACGGTTCTCGGGAGATGACGCGCCTGGATGAAGTGTCAATCGATGCGCTCGCCGAGGCCGATTCGTGGCTGGGCGACCTGGGCCTTCAGCATCTTGCAGAGCACAAACCGGGCAGTGTGGCTGTGCATTGGCGCGGGCTGCACTCTGGTGCGCAGAGCGACATCTGCAAAATCGTCAGGCTGAGGTGGTCGCCGGTCGCTCATCGCGCCGGCATGATCTTGCAGGAATTTGACGGAGGGATTGAGATGCGCGCTCCAAACTGCAACAAAGCTAATGCAGTTCGTACCGTGCTCAGCGGGTTGGAACCGGATACTCCGGTCGCATATTTGGGTGACGACCAGACGGACGAGGACGCGTTCCTTGCATTGTCGGGACGCGGCCTGCGAGTTCTGGTACGCCAGGAATGGAGGCAGACCAGGGCGGATCTGTGGCTGCAGCCTCCTGCCGAACTGCAAGTGTTTCTGTGCAATTGGCTGGACGCCTGCCAGGCCGCCCGGCGCTGCACACTGCCTCGAGCTTGTTGAGGCTTGAGAATTATGTCAGGAGGAGAGCGCAGTGAGTACCATCCAGGCTGATTTAGCTATTAAGCCCTTGCCGACGGCAGCACTGAAGCCTTTCTATTTCAATACCTCGGCACACTTGCTGCGTATTGGCCGCGAGCGTGCAGCCAATCTAGCGGAACTGCTGCAGGCACTGCGCACGTGTTCGGAAAATTCCATCTTTGAGCACACCTTCCGCACCTTGCAAGAACACCACTTTATCCGTGAGGGCTATTCCAACGACTTCGCTCATTGGGCTTTCACCGCCTGTAATGAACGTGGGCTGGCGGAACGCCTGGCTGGCATCGACGTGCGTGAGTTCACTTCGGTACAGGCGGTGCGCGAGCAGCTTGTCCAGATTGTCGAGGAGTACATGCGAAACAATCCCGGTAGTGCTGCCCGTGCCGCTCGCGAACCGTTTTATTTTTGTGCCGCTGATACGGTGGTGCTGCCAACTCCCTTCGTAGCCCGCAACCTGCCCGAATTTGTGGACGGCCTGGTGCGCGTCACTGTGCATTCCATCCAACATCACTTCATCGAAGCGCGGCTTCGGCTCCAGCTCAGATCCAACGACTTTTCGTTGTGGCTGGAAGAGGAGGCAGGTCTGAAAGAGGCGGCCAGACGACTAAACCGTATTGACATTTACACCGCGACGATGGAGGACGTGCGCCGCCAGATTCTCCGCATCGTTGAGCACGCCAAGGAATAAGGAAGGACATATGGACAGTAAGGGCCAGAAAGTTATGGAAGTGCCGGCGGGTACATCGTCTCACGCGCAGGGAAGCGGAGGTAATTGGCCAATGCCGACGGCAACGACGCTCGCTCCGGAGCGGCGCCGGCAGCCGCGGATCTCAGAAACGCCGCCCGCTCCTGCTCCGCCTCCTCTGCTGGCCGACTATGAGCCGCTCATCGGCAAGGGAGAACTTGACGAGCTGCGGTACTTGGCGCGCGACCTTAAAGGGAAGAGTGTAAAGATGGTGAACTCTACCGCGGTCGGCGGTGGCGTGGCTGAGATGCTAGACCGGCTTGTGCCGCTGCTGAACGAAGTCGAGGTGCACACGCGCTGGGAGGTCATCACAGGCGGTAATGACTTCTTCGAGATCACCAAGGCGTTCCACAATGCGCTGCATGGGGGCGAGTATCACTTGACTCCCGAGGTCAAGGAAGTCTTTCTGCGATATAACGAGCAGAACCGGCAACGCATGCACTTTGATGAGGACGTGGTGGTCATCCACGACCCGCAACCGGCAGGCCTCATCCGCGCCCGTGAGGGCGGCAACAGTAAATGGGTCTGGCGGTGCCACATTGATCTGTCCAATCCCAACCCTGACGTATGGGGCTTTTTGCGGCCCATGGTCGAACAGTTCAATGCTGCTATTTTTTCCTCCTCATCGTTCGCGCAGCGGCTCAGCATCCCTCAGTACCTGTTTTACCCCTGCATCGATCCGCTCTCTGAGAAAAACAAGCCGCTGGAAGACAGCTATGTGCAGAAGGTTTGCGACGACTTTGGGATAGACCGTTCACGGTGCATAGTGACCCAGGTGTCACGCTTTGACCGCCTCAAAGATCCCGTCGGCGTAGTACAAGCTTATAAAATGGCGAAGCGGTACGTGGACTGCCAACTGGTGCTGGCCGGCGGCGGCGCGAGCGACGATCCGGAAGGGAATGCCGTCTTGCAGGAGGTGACGGCAGCGGCGGATGGCGATCCAGATATCATCATCCTGAACCTCCCACCGTGGTGTTCCCTGGAGATCAATGCCTTGCAGCGCGCTTCCACCTTAATCGTGCAGAAGTCGCTGCGTGAGGGGTTCGGCCTTACGGTTACCGAATCCCTCTGGAAAGGCAAACCTACCATAGCAGGCGCTGTCGGCGGAATTCCAAATCAGATCATCGACAAACTGACCGGTGCGCTGGTGTACTCGATCGAGGGGTGCGCCTACCAGATACGGTATCTCCTTACGCATCAGGAGTTTGCGCGACAATTAGGCAGAAACGGGCAGGAACATGTGAAGGAAAACTTCCTGATGACCACCAATCTGAAGCGCTGGTTGCTTTTGCTAAGGATTCTCTTACAGGTTCCGTAGAATAAAATTCTTCCGGGGCTGTTTTGTCCTATTTTATTGGCCGGTCGAGCACACCGGAATCCACGACTTGTCCCGGCACGTTGCCATTTGCTGGGCCACTTGATATTGCCCAGTTTTTCCGGTACCGCTGTCGCCGATCACAGCAAAGCGATTCGACTTTTGTTCCTGTGGCAGGTCGCATTCCGATTGTGGTTGGACCGGCGCTGGTTTGGCCTCATCACCCGCCGATAGTGCCGGCGCAATCGACGCGGCCTCACCCTCGAGTTTGACTCCTGCGGACACCATGGAGGGCGCGGAAAATTGCATTCCCCCCAGCAGGATCAGCGCTGCGATCATGGCCAGAATGACACGACGTCTCATGCGATTACTTCCCCGTCAATGACGACGGAATGGCTCCGGTATGTAGTCAACTATAAGGTTCGCTCCCACGTCCCGCAGCACCAGAGTGTGCCCCACAAACTGGAGATGCGCCTGCTGGCCAAAGGGGCGACTGTTGCCCGCACCTCCGATGACATGGTGCGCTACCACGGCAAGATGATGCGCAGATTTCTTTCGCCGCTTCGATTGGTGTCGGCAATGAGTGTGTGTACAAACACTCCCCGCTTCACTGCGTTTTCCAGCGCGTGCTCCACTTCTTTTCGATCGAATCGAAAGATCACGATCTCAACGCTCTTGGAAGCGTGGTTAATCCCATCGACCAGCGGCTTCACGCCGTCCTCGGGTTGCACAATCAATCTCATGCCCGGGCCTCGCAGTCCTGCTCGTAGTTGGATGCATGAAATAGCTGTGAAATTAGCCCGGGGCATCTTTTCATCTGGATAAGAAATCTTAATTATCTTTAAGGTATTACTCTGTTGGGTATTGGCCTGTCCGAAGTTACACACCGCTTTGTATTCTTTTCCCACCCAGTGGGACCGTTCCCCCATCACCGCCTTCCATCCATCGGAACGTTGCGTGCCAGCTTAGCTTCGATCCTCAATTGCGGAAACCACCCGCGCAGGTCCGAGAAGCGATTCGGGGACAACAGTTATTGACAATCCGCCATCTGACTATACCGAGGACTCATGAGAACAGAATACGTTCGGCACCTACTTCTGTTACCGGCCCCCAAGTTGACCCCGAACGCTCTTCTGTTGCTTTGTTTGCTTTTTGCAACTGGCACAGGGTTCGCCCAACGAGATGCAACGGTAGCGACTGTTACACAAAACACCTCGACGGTAGGCAAGGGCGCTCCCGAACCTGAATCTTCGAGCGGAAACAACGAAGCTCAATCAATGATGCCGGATGCCCCTTCCGCATCCCAGCATCTGTACTCGACCCGGGATTCATTAACATTCGCGGACCGGGAGCGCCTTTACGCCCATTCCATCTTTAATCCTTACACTGTTATCGGTCCTGCGCTTGGTGCGGCTGTTGGCCAGGCCGAAAACGAACCGCCAGAGTGGGGACAGGGCATCGAAGGCTATGCCCGCCGGCTGGCGTCGGGCATGGGCCGGCATCTAATCGCGGAAACGATTCGTTTCGGCATGGCGGCAGCGGATACAGAGGACCCTCGGTATCGGCCTTCAGATGAAACCGGCGTTTGGAATCGCACCCGGCACGTGATTGTCGAAACCTTCACCTCGCGAACGAGTAGCGGCGCCCGCATCCCGGCTTTTTCCCGCTTCGCGGGCACCTACGGCGCGGCGTTCATCTCCAATCTGTGGTATCCCGCCCCGAGAGCGACTACGGGATGGGCGTTGCGCCGTGGTTCGACTGCATTCGGTTCAACCTTCGGTTTTCATATCTTCGAGGAGTTTGTCCCGCGCAAGTATCGAGAGGCTTTTCAAAGCCAGGATTAGCGACATCAACGAATGTGGGGCTGGGACCGAGGTCAAGTTCATGCGGTCTGAGAAAATTCTTGGCAAGCGATTCGCCGCTGAGGTGACAATACCGGACTTGACCAATAGGGATACGGAGGCTACAGTGCCGGCGGGCCCGGGGCGGAACCCCTCCAAGCCCCCACGCAACACTGGCCGGTAGAAGCAAGAATTGCTGAACTCAAGAAATTGTGACGATTGTGCGGACGATTCCAGGAAACGAGATAAGGCAAGCATGACCAAGACAACGAAGGCCAGGGTCTCGGCGATTCTCGATTGGCCGCGCGGGATCATGAAAATCAAGGGAGCAGCCGGCAGGAAACCATGGCTCCGGTTGATTTCCGCTTTGCTAATTATTGCTGCGGGCGCGATAGCTTTAGCGCAAAGCGCTCCCGCCAGTCTCGACTCGTCGCAGATAATTCAATTTCTAAATCAGACGATCGACTGGTATCGGCACGCAACTCGACTTCAGCAAATTGCGACGGAACCCGACGATTTCATGTTAATGGCTGACGATGAGCGCCTGGCAAATCAAATTGTGCGGCTGGGCTTCGATTTTGCCAGAGCGGAAAGTGACTACATAGCCAAACGGAACAATTTGGGCACGTCTCAGAACCAAAGCGGCAGTTCGTCGTCTCTGGTTCAATGGGAAGCTAAATTAGACAAGCAAACTCAGAAAGATGAGGCGGAGGCGGAATCGCTGCGCCAGAAGCTGGAAACAACAACTGGTAAGAAGCGGCAGCAACTCGAATCACAACTTGCCGAGATCGAGGCGGAACTTGACTTGGCCAAAGCGCGCAGCGACCAGGTGCACAGCTTGCTCGAGTTCATGAACCAGGCCAGCGGCAGTGCCACCGGAGCCACCGGACTGCAGGCACAGATTCAGCTTCTGGCGGAATCTGTGCCCGCGGCCTCGGCTCCATCCAACGGCGGTGACGCCTCTTTGTCTGCTAAACAGCAACTCAGTCCCGCTCTGATCGCCGCCGCCAACAAGCCTCCGCCCTCCGGCATTTGGGACCTTTCCGCAGATTTGTTCGCCCTATCTCAAAAAATCCGTACGGTTGACGGCGTCATTGCCCAAACAAAGACGCTGATCGCCAAATCAAGGGACATCCGTAGTCCGCTGGCAAGTGGCCTCAGAGATTTGTCTTCCCAGGGCGATGAACTGGGAAGGCAAGCCGACTCTGCGAACCAGTCCCAGCTCGGGCAGGAGAAGCAGCAACTTGATGCCCTCGCTGCGCAATTCAAGCAGCTCTCCGCCCCAGTCATTTCGCTGGCTAAGCAGGAGATCCTGCTTGATCTTTACCAGAAGAACCTCGGCAACTGGGAGAGCAATCTGCGAAGCCGCCGCCTCGCAGAACTCAAGGGACTAGTTGTCCGCCTCGCATTGCTCGCGTTCCTCATCGGGATTGTCATCACCGCGGCGGAATTGTGGCGCCGCGGCGTGTACCGCTACGTCCACGAACGTCGCCGCCGCTATCAGCTTCTGTTGTTGCGAAAATTTGTATTGTGGTTCGTGATCGTAGTCATCGTGGCATTTTCTTTTGCCAATCGCTTGGGCTCGGTCGTCACCTTTGCCGGATTGATCACCGCAGGCCTAGCTGTCGCTCTCCAGAATGTCATCCTCTCGGTCGTGGGATATTTCTTTCTCATTGGGAAATTCGGTATCAGGGTCGGCGATCGCGTTCAGATTGGCGACGTAACTGGAGAGGTGATTGATATCGGTCTGGTCCGCATGCACTTGATGGAGCTGAGTAAGGGAGACTACACTCCCACCGGTCGCGTCGTGGCATTTTCCAACTCGATTGTGTTTCAGCCGACCTCCGGCCTCTTTAAGCAAATTCCGGGAACCAATTTCCTGTGGCACGAAATTACTCTGGCGCTTTCTCCCGACACTGACTATTCATCTGTCAAGGAGCGTTTGCTGAAGGTTGTGGAGGCTGTCCTTGCCGACTATCGCGACGACCTGGAACAGCAATATCGGGCTATGCAGAGCACACTCTTCTCAACTTCCGCGGACGGACTTCGGCCGAAGGCCCAGCTGCGCCACACGCCGTCGGCGGTTGAGGTTGTCATCCGTTATCCGGTTGCCGGGCAACAGGCAGCTGAGATTGATGAGCGGGTCACCCGCGAATTGATGAAAAACCTCGATCGCGAGCCGAAACTAAAGCTGGCGAGTTCCGGCGGATCCAGTGTTCAGGTCGGGACCGACCTCGCAGCAGCCTGAATCCGGCAGGCTCGTATCGGCTATTCTCCAAGGCTGAGTTCTGCACTTGGAAACGACTAAGAAACATTTAGAATGAAAGCCGTAGTCGGGGTCCCCGGCATCTCCAATTGCTGAGGTAATGGATGGCAACCACCAAAGTACAGCCTAAAATTGCAAAAGCGACAGCCAGCGAAAAGTACGAAGGGTTGAGCGAGCAGCAGTTAATCCAGATTTACCGCTTGATGTATCTCTCGCGCCGGCTCGACGATCGCGAGATCCTGCTGAAGCGGCAGCAGAAAATCTTCTTTCAGATTTCCGGTGCTGGACACGAAGCGCTGCTGGTCGCTGCCGGTCTGTTGCTGCGTCCCGGCTATGATTGGTTCTACCCTTACTATCGCGATCGCGCGCTCTGCTTGACGCTGGGCCTGACTCCCTACGAGCAATTGCTGGAAGCCGTCGGCGCGGCCGACGATCCCAGCTCCGGTGGCCGCCAGATGCCTTCGCACTGGGGACACAAGAAGCTGAACATCGTCACCTCGTCGTCGCCGACGGGAACGCAGTTTCTGCAGGCCGTGGGCTGCGCCGAAGCCGGCCGCTATTTCACGCGCCATCCCGATGCAGCGCAGAAAGTGAGCGGCGACTACCGTCAGTTCAAAGACGTGACCTTCCACGGAGACGAGGTGACTTACGTCTCCTCGGGCGACGGCACCACCAGCGAAGGCGAATTTTGGGAGTCGTTGAACACCGCGTCAAACCTCAAGTTGCCACTGCTTTACCTCATCGAGGACAACGAGTACGCCATCTCGGTCCCCGTGGAAGTGGGCACCGCGGGCGGGAATATCAGCAGGCTCGTAAAGGGATTTCCGAACTTCCATTTCGCCGAAGTGGATGGCACCGATCCCCTGGCGAGCTATGCCGCGCTAAAGACCGCGGTCGAGTACATTCGCAGCGGCAGCGGCCCGGCGTTCGTGCACGGGCACGTCATCCGGCCGTACTCGCACTCGCTCTCTGATGACGAAAAGCTCTACCGGCCCGACTCCGAGCGCCACCAGGAGGTGGAGCGCGATCCCATCACCCGCTTCCAGTTGTTCCTGGTGCGCGAAGGCGTGCTGGACGAGAAGGGAATTGACGAGTTGGAGAAGGACGTTGACGCTGAAGTCCAGGAGGCCAGCGACCGCGCGGTCTCCGCAGCGTTGCCTGCGCCCGACTCGTACAAGCTGTTTGTGTATTCGCCCGATCTCGATCCCGCCTCGGCAGCGTTTCAGACGGAGGCGGTACACCCTGTGCCGTCGAAAACGGCGGCTGCCAGTCCCGAAAGGACGATGGCTGATCTCATCAATGCCTGCCTGAAGGACGAGATGGCCCGCGATTCTCGCATCGTGATGTTTGGCGAGGATGTGGCCGATTGTAGCCGCGAGGAATATCTCAAGAGCCAGCAGGTGAAAGGGAAGGGCGGCGTCTTCAAGCTGACCGCCGGGCTGCAAGCCGAGTACGGCTCGGAGCGCGTCTTCAATTCTCCGCTGGCGGAGGCGAACATCGTCGGCCGCGCCGTAGGCATGGCGACCCGCGGGCTGAAACCGGTGGTGGAAATCCAGTTCTTCGATTACATCTGGCCGGCGATGCAGCAGCTTCGCAACGAGCTGCCCCTGATTCGCTGGCGGTCCAACAATGCGTTCTCATCGCCGGCGGTGGTGCGTGTCGCCATCGGAGGCTATCTCACCGGCGGTTCCATCTACCATTCGCAATGTGGCGAGAGCATCTTCACGCACACGCCAGGCATGCGCGTGGTCTTCCCGTCGAATGCGCTCGACGCCAACGGGCTGCTACGAACGGCGATTCGCTGCGACGACCCCGTCCTGTTTCTGGAGCACAAACGCCTCTACCGCGAGACCTTTGGCCGCGCGCCCTATCCTGGGCCGGAATACATGGTTCCGTTCGGCAAGGCAAAAGTTGTGCGCCCGGGCCATGACATAACGGTCATTACCTACGGGGCGGTAGTCCCGCGCGCGTTGCAGGCGGCGCAGCGCATCGAGCGCGAGCACGGAGTCAGCGTGGAGCTGATTGATCTGCGCACCCTCAGCCCGTATGACTGGGAGGCGATTGCGACTTCCGTGGCTAAGACGAGTCGGGTACTTGTCGCGCATGAGGACATGCTGAGCTGGGGCTACGGAGCGGAGATTGCCGCCCGCATCGCCGACGAACTTTTCGACCAGCTTGATGCTCCGGTGAAGCGCGTCGCGGCAAAGGACACCTTCGTCGCCTATCAGCCGATCCTGGAAGACGAGATCCTGCCGCAGGCGGAGGACCTGTTCCGGGCGATGGAAGAGTTGGCGAATTATTAGAGTGGACAGAGCGGGTACGGACAGCTTTAGAATCAAACCGGGGATGGCACTGGAGGTCTTGCTATGTGTTGTCTTCGCGCTCACTGGTCTGTCCTCACCGCCGCCCTGCTTGTCAGCCTGGCCCTGGCTCTTTCGGCTCAGGCTCAGCAGAAGCTTCCCGATAGCACACTGTTCACTTTGTATAACTCGAATCAACCCCCCACCGAAATCCAATGGCTGACATGCGGCTCT
>JBKQKT010000076.1:0-7022 GCA_052147365.1 Candidatus Korobacteraceae bacterium
CCATGGCGGACGACGCCGGGCCGGCGAATTAGGCGCCAGCATCTCCTATGAACATTTCACCGCTTCATCGCACACTTGCGGTTGTTTCTTTCCTGGCGGCTGCCGCATCGCCGGCCTTCGCGGCTGACGGCTATCGCATCGTCCACACCTACCCGCACGACCCTCAGGCCTACACGCAAGGTCTTCTCTACGAGGATGGGTATCTTTACGAGAGCACCGGCCTCAACGGACGCTCCTCGCTGCGCATGGTGGATCTGGAGACCGGACGCGTGCTACAAAAGGCAGGCGTTCCGGACAAATACTTCGCCGAGGGACTTGCTGCGTGGGGCGGCACGCTCATTCAACTTACATGGCAGTCGCATGTTGCCTTCGTCTACGACCGCTTCAGCTTCCGCCTCCTGCACACCTTTAGCTACAAAGGAGAGGGCTGGGGGCTCACGCAGGACGGGAAAAACCTGGTCATGAGCGACGGCACGGCGACCCTCCGCTTCTTCGATCCAGGAACATTCCGCGAGGTTCGCCACATCGTGGTCAAAGACCAAGGCTCGCAGGTGATGCAACTGAATGAATTGGAGTACATACACGGGCAGATCTACGCCAATGTATGGCACACCGATCGCATCGCCCGGATCTCGCCTGCAACGGGCAAGGTACTGGGCTGGATCGACCTGAGTGGGCTGCTATCGCCCGGCCAGGTTTCCGACCCGGAAGCGGTTCTAAACGGTTTTGCGTATGACGCCGCAGACGACCGGCTCTTTGTGACAGGCAAGCTCTGGCCCAGGCTGTTTGAGATCAAGATCGTCCCTGAAGCAGCAAAACTCGGCCACGCGAATCGCACAAAGTAACAAATTGGAACTGAAAGCACGCTGATCCTATCGCCATCACTGCCTCGCCTCCTGCCGCGCGCTATACTCTCCGCCGGGGTAGGGTAAAACCGCTATGGATCCGTCCTCGATCTTGATGCCTTCCAGCCTGCAAAACGCAGCTGTGTTTACAATCGTCCTGGCCTTCGCCGGCTATCTGGTAACTTTCATGATCAATCGCATGATGGCCCGCCGCGCGGACCGGCTGCGACTGGTGAACCAGAGGCTCAATGAGTTCTACGGCCCGCTCTATGTCGCCACGGTGGCGGGGAACATCGCTTACAACTCACTGCTCAAGAAGCAAGGCAAGACCGAGTGCCATCCCATCCGCGACGAGGATTTGAAGGAGTGGACGCTGTGGATGACAACCATCTTCATGCCGCTCAATAACGTCCGCGAAAAGATCATCATCGAAAACGCTCACCTGATTGTTGAGGAGCAGATGCCCCAGTGCCTGCTCGACTTTGTCACTCACGTTGTGGGCTACAAGGCACTGCTGTCGAAGTGGGCCGAAGGCGATTACACTGAGCGGCGCTCGATGATTGGCTGGCCGGCGGAGTTCGACGGATACGTCGAGCGCTCGTACCAGAGGCTCAAAGCCGAGCAGACGCGGCTGTTGCACAATGCGTTTTGGCGGATGTGGCAACGGCTCAACCGGCGCAAAAGCCGCTAAGCGTTCGCGTCGGCAATCATCTCGGGATTGAGTGACGTGACCCGCGCCACGGCCTTGGTGAGCCGCGCCTCATGCGGACGCGCGCCTTTTCTCTCTGCCGGCGTATAGATATATTCGATTGCCTCGACGAGGTAGGCTCCGGGCAAGAAAACGGAACCTGTCCCCACGCCATCGCCTGGCAGCAACAGGACATCGCCTTCGCGGGGCAGCGAGTGCAGTGTCTCCAGCGGTACCACGTTGATGCAGGAACCATCTCCGGCGATGAACTCCAGGCAGTTGGCGCTGCGCAGTGTTCCTTCAAGAGCGCGCCGCGCTTCCTGCCGGGCCTTGAGCGATTCAAAGTACGTGCCCGCCACGATGGGCAGCCCAATCATGAATCCGACAACACTGCTGTACTGCGCAATAAGGTTCATCCAATGGTGCGGCATGCGGTCAATTGCCTCCAAAGGCAAGGTTAAACCGGATTGACGGCGGATTGGACATCGGCGAATGACGAATAGCTACGCCTCGACGCGCGGCTGGATTCAAGTTGTCGCTATTGCCCGACCGACCCGTTGCGGTGGACTCGTTCGCCTTGAAAGAAGCGATGATGCACCATGCTGAGCCCGAGCAGGAGAAGAAAGACCACAAAGAGGGCGACGAATCCGATTTTCAGCGCTTGATACAACCGTGTTTCACGCTCGGAAGGAGTCGATGAATTCGCGTCGTTTGCCATTGGAGTTGCCTCATTCCAGGCCCAGACGCAGGATGCAGCGCCGGGAATACGCAGCACTTCGCAGCTCGCCGAGCCTCGAACCAATTCGGAAACCGCGTTCGATCGATCCAGGTTCCGTAGAGAGTTTAGCTCGATTTAAGCGGATGCGCTAAGGCGCGGATTCTGCCAAAGGCGCGGCACCTCAGCTGTCACCCGCGCACAGGCGTGCAAGCTCTTCTGAAAGCGTTCTATTGCTTGGCGTAGTGGCACTGGGCCACGCTGCCGCCGATGGCATGCGTGGGGTCGGTGAGGTCAAAATCGTCCATAAAGCCGGTGGCGGGGTTCTGGATGACGAACTGATTTGGGGTGTCCGGGCTGCCGCCGATGATGACGTGAACGGTGCCCTTCCTGGGAGGAGTCAGTCCAGGCGTTCCAGGATCCTCGAAGTACTCTGTATCTGATGTGAAGACGAGTTTGGTATCACAACCGGCTGGAATCGGATGGTCGGTTGAGATCCAAGTGCCGATGATGGCACTGGAACCTCCTGAAGATTTGCAACCGATCGCGAGCAGACTGAGACAGAGCAGTAGCTTTATCGAGAGACGCATTCGACCTCCGGGAAGGTTGAGTCTGCCAGATTCTAGCATTGAGGCTGAATTCGAATCGATGCGTCGAGGCCGGACGGGCGTGTCCTTCGCTATTAGCTCGCTGACTCTTTGACCAGCTGACCTGCTAGCTCGCTCCTCAGCCCCAGGCCCTTCCACAAGCGCAGCGTGGGCCCAGCCTGGTTGATCGTGTAGAAGTGCAGTCCCGGTGCGCCGCCGCGGAGAAGCGTCTGGCATAGCCGGGTGACCACGCTGAGCCCGAAATCATGAAGAGCGGGCTTATCGTCCTGAAGCTCTTCCAGGCGCAGCCGCACCCAGCGCGGCATGTCTGCGCCGCAGCCCGAGCAAAAACGCATGGTGTTGGCGTAGCCGGTGATGGGCATGACGCCGGGCACGACGGGAATCCTGATTGCCGCCTTCTCGCAACGCTCCATGAAGTCGAAATATGCGTCAGCGTTGTAAAAGAGCTGCGTCAGCGCGGCGTCCGCACCGGCTTCCACCTTGCGGCGGAAGTTCTCGAAGTCATCCCCTGGCCGGTTGGATTGCGGATGCATCTCGGGGTACGCGGCCACTTCAATCCTGAAAGCGTCACCATGCTCCTTGCGAATAAAGCTGACCAACTCGTTGGCGTAGTGGAATTCGCCCGGCGCCGCTGCGCTCATGGCCGTCGCCGGCAGATCGCCGCGCAACGCCACGATGCGCTTGACTCCCGCCTCGCGATAACGCTGGAGCTGTGCAGCAACGTGGGCGCGCGTCGAGCCAACACAGGTGAGATGCGGCGCGGCTTCTGCTCCGGAGTGCTTCACCACCGCCAGCAGCGTTTCGTATGTGCCTTCCTGATCGGAACCGCCGGCACCGTGCGTAATGGAAAAATAGTCCGGCCGCACCGCCGCCAGTTGCGCGATCGTCGCCGGCAGCTTGGCTTGCGCCTCCGGGGTCCTCGGTGGAAACAACTCGAACGAATAGCTCAACGGAGATTTCATTTATGCATCACCAGGTCGTTGGAGCCATAAAACTGAAGCCCCATCCGTTCCCAAAAAGGATGGGGCAGCCAGTTCCTTGCTGATCACTGTTCATTGACCACTAGTACCGGTAGTTCTCCGCCTTGTACGGCCCTTCCACCGGCACGCCAATGTAGTCGGCCTGCTTCTTGGTGAGCTTGGTCAGTTTCACGCCGATCTTTTCCAGATGCAGCCGGGCCACTTCTTCGTCGAGCTTCTTGGGCAGTGTGTACACGTTCACCTTGTAGGTGTCTTTGTTCTTCCACAGATCGATCTGCGCCAGCGTCTGATTGGCGAAGCTGTTCGACATCACGAAGCTCGGGTGGCCCGTTGCGCATCCCAAGTTCACCAACCGACCCTCGGCGAGGACGAAGATCGAGTGCCCGTCGGGGAACGTGTACTTGTCCACCTGTGGCTTGATGTTGATCTTGGTCACGCCCTTCGCGGCGTTCAGGCGGTCGATCTGAATCTCGTTGTCGAAGTGGCCGATGTTGCAGACGATCGCCTGGTCCTTCATCTTCTCCATGTGCTCGAGCGTGATGATGTCGGTGTTGCCGGTGCAGGAGACGTAAATGTCTCCGCGGCCCAGCGTATCTTCGACCGGCGCAACCTCGAAACCTTCCATCGCCGCCTGCAGCGCATTGATGGGGTCGATCTCCGTGACCACAACCCGAGCGCCCATTCCACGCAACGAATGTGATGAGCCCTTGCCCACGTCACCGTATCCGCAGATGACCGCGACCTTGCCAGCCACCATCACGTCCGTCGCGCGCTTGATGCCGTCGGCCAGCGACTCGCGGCAGCCGTAAAGATTGTCGAACTTGCTCTTCGTGACAGAATCGTTCACGTTGATGGCCGACACCAGCAGCTTGCCCTGCTCCATCATCTTGTAGAGCCTGTGTACGCCGGTGGTCGTTTCTTCGCTCACGCCGCGCCAGTCCTTGACCACGTTGTGCCAATGGTGCTTATCCTCGGCGTAGACCTTCTTCAGCAGGTCTTTGATCACCTGCTCTTCGTGATTGCCAGAAGGCGTATCGACCCAGCGATCGCCGTTCTCCAGCTCATAGCCTTTGTGGATGAGCAGCGTCGCGTCGCCGCCGTCGTCGACGATCAGCTCCGGTCCTTTGCCGCCCTTGTGCGTGAGCGCGCGATACGAGCATTCCCAATAATCTTCGAGGCTCTCGCCCTTCCAGGCGAAGACCGGAACGCCTGCGGCTGCAATCGCTGCGGCCGCGTGATCCTGCGTAGAGAAGATATTGCAACTCGCCCAGCGCACTTCTGCGCCCAGGCTTACCAGCGTCTCAATCAAAACTGCTGTCTGAATGGTCATGTGCAGCGACCCAGTCACGCGAACGCCATTGAGCGGCTTTTCCGCTGCATATTTGTTGCGGATCGCCATCAACCCCGGCATCTCCTGCTCAGCGATGATGATTTCCTTCCGGCCCCAATCGGCGAGGCCGAGATCGGCCACTTTGAATTCGGTCTGGATGTTTTCGAGTGTTGCGGTTGCCATTCAGATCTCCTTTTATCGTCGTATCGTGATATGTTGATATGTAACAGAATTCTCCTATGCCGTCAATCGTCAAAATGTTAAAGGTTGTGGCCGATCCTAATCGGCTGCGTATCTTAATGCTTCTAAAGGCCGAGGAGCTTTCTGTGGCCGAGCTTCAGGAGATTCTGGGCATGGGTCAGAGCACTATCTCCACGCACCTCTCGCAGCTCAAGCAGGCAGAGTTGGTGGAAGACCGGCGTATCGGGAAGAGCAGTCTTTACCGCGTTTCGCCTTCGGCTGCGTGGGGCAGTCCTTTGGACGAGATCCTCGATAAGGCAAAAGACGAGATCGCGGAGGCGGGCGCCGACCGCGATGCGATGCGGCGTGTACTGCGCAAGCGGCAGGACAAAACGCGCGCATTCTTTGACAGCGTGGCGGGTCGGCTGGGCAAAGGCTACGTTCCCGGCAAATCGTGGAAGGGTTTGGCCGAGGTACTGCTGCGCCTGATGCCGCCGCTGGTTGTCGCCGATCTCGGAGCGGGCGAGGGAGCCTCCGCATTGCTATTGGCACAGCGGGCAAAGAAAGTGATTGCGGTCGACAGCTCAGCGAAGATGATTGAAGTTGGGCGCGAGCAGGCCCAGCGACACGGAGTAAAGAATATCGATTACCGCCTCGGCGACATGGAAGAGATTCCTATCGGCGACGGCGAAGTTGAGCTGGTGTTCTTTTCGCAGTCGCTCCACCACGCGCTGCACCCCGAGCGCGCACTGGCGGAGGCGGCGCGGATCCTGGTCCCTGGCGGCCGCATCTTCGTGCTCGATCTTCTACGTCACCGCTTTGAAGAAGCACGCGAGCTTTATGCCGATGAGTGGCTCGGCTTCAGTGAAGCGGAGCTCGAATTGATGCTGCAAAACGCCGGCTTCGTGAACGTCGAAGCTGCAGTCGTCGACAAGGAGCCGGATTCGCCTCAGTTTCAGACCCTGCTCGTCGTCGGAGAGAAGAAGAAGTAAGCTCTCGAAGCGAATTTCGGTGCTCCTGCGATAGCGCGAATCTCTGCGGCGATCCTCCGAACCGTTTATGAAGAGCGGCAGCATGAAACTCAATCGTTCCGTCAACCGTCATCTGCAAACGGGGGAAGTGACGCGCGCCAGATTCTTCTCTTTCTGTTTGGCGAATGGTGGTATCATCGGGTTCTATCAGCGGAAGAGCTGCGACAACAGCGGAGAGCTGGCTGTTAAGTTGTTCGGGCGCCATTCCAAAGATTCAGGTCCCCCCCCAAACAATTCGGAGGTTCGACATGCGTACGTTGCTCAGTTTTTTGGGGCCCCTGCGGAGCCCAGTCGTTGTCTTCTGCGCAGGCCTGGTAGTCAACGCTGCGGCCTTTGGCGCGTCCTCGAAGGGGTCGGGGGCGGCGTCCAGTTCGACCACACCATCGGCTGGAAGCGGTGACTCCAGCGCTGCGAATCCAGAGGGATTCGCCATCGAGTCGGAGATGCTGACCTATTCGGCAATGGACTCGGAAGCCACTGCACTCACCTGCGGCATTGGGCGCAACCTGGGCGCAGCGGATTCCAGTTGCAATGCGCAGGCGATCAGCGGACCGCCGGTGGGCGTGGTCGTCATCTCGGGAGATTCCAGCGCTCTCTCCGAGTTCCAACTCTGGCGCACCGACATTTCCACCATGGACATGCTGA
>JBKQKT010000077.1:0-4024 GCA_052147365.1 Candidatus Korobacteraceae bacterium
CGCGCGCCGTAACGCTAACGCAGGATCCGACGACCTATGGCAAGGGAACGATCATCGTGGTTTCCGCTGGCACAGGTGATATTCCGATTGCCGAGGAAGCCGTCGTGACGGCGCAGATCATGGGCAACGAAGTGCAGCACCTGTATGACGTGGGAGTCGCGGGCATCCATCGGCTGCTGGCGCGCCGCGAAGCGCTGACCCAGGCTCGAGTCGTCATCGTCTGCGCAGGAATGGAAGGCGCTTTGCCCAGCGTCGTCGGCGGCCTGGTCGGAGTGCCGGTCATCGCCGTGCCGACCAGCGTCGGTTACGGAGCTTCGTACCAGGGCATCGCTGCGCTGCTGGGGATGCTGAACTCCTGCGCGTCGAATGTTAGCGTGGTGAACATTGATAACGGCTTCGGGGCAGGATACGTCGCGTCGGTCATCAATCGGCTGGAGTAGCGTGGTCCCAGTGAATTAATGTCAAAGCATGACAATCCCTGTTATCATCCAGACGGGATGGTCCTTATGAATGTTTCACTTACCCCTAAGCTTGAACAATTCGTGCAGGACAAAGTGGCAAATGGCCGTTATAACTCGGCCAGCGAGGTGGTTCGCGAGGCGCTGCGTCTACTAGAACAGCAAGAGCGAGCGCGAGCCGTTCAGATAGCGGAATTCAATAAAGAATTGGGACGACGCTTGGCATCCTTGGATCGGGGCGAGAAGGTGGATCCGGCTGCCGCATTCGCACGCCTCCGGCGCAAGTCGCAAGAACGGCGACAGCGTCGCGCATGAGCGGCTACTTTCTCAGCCGGGAAGCGGACAGCGACCTCGACGACCTCTGGGATTACATTGCAGCGGACAACGTGGATGCGGCAGACCGACTGATAGCAAAGCTCAAGGATGCGTTTGAGGCGTTGGCCCGACATCCGGGCATCGGACACAAACGGGAAGATATTTCGAACTATCCTGTCCTATTTTGGGCAGTAGGAAACTATCTCGTGGTTTACAGGGCCGAACACCGACCGGTCGAGATTGTCGCGATCGTCCACGGAGCCCGCGACATTCCGGCTTTCCTGCTTGGTCGGTTCGCAGAGTGACGCGGCCGGGAATGCCCTTCCCTACTCTCTTTCAAACACTCGTTGAAAGATCTTGTCCACATTCCGCAGCGGCCGCTGCAAGTCGAAGGCATGCTCTAAGGTCTCGCGCTTCACCTTCGATGTGATCTCCGGATCGCTCATGATCAGCTCGCGGAAGTTAAAGTCTTCCTTCCACGCCCGCATCGCATTCGCCTGTACCAACCGGTAAGCATCCTCGCGCAGCACTCCAGCCTCGACCAAATCGAGCAGCAACTGCCCGCTGAAGACGAGGCCGCCCGTTGATTCCAGGTTCTTCATCATGCGCGTGGGATAGACGAGTAGTGTGTCGATAAGATTGGTCGTTTTGGTGAGCAGATAATCCGCAAGGATAGTCGAGTCCGGCAGAATGATGCGCTCGACCGACGAATGCGAGATGTCGCGCTCGTGCCACAGCGCTACATTTTCCAGCGCGGCCTGAGCGTTGGAGCGCACCACGCGCGCCAGGCCGCTGATCTGTTCGCACGTCACCGGATTGCGCTTGTGGGGCATGGCCGACGAGCCCTTCTGCTTCTCGCTGAAATACTCTTCCGCCTCGCGAACTTCGGTGCGCTGCAGATGGCGAATCTCGGTGGCAAATTTGTCCAGAGTAGAGGCGATCACCGCCAGCGTCGCGACATAGAACGCATGGCGATCGCGCTGAATCACTTGTGATGACACGGCGGCGACGTTCAATCCGAGGTGCCGGCAAACTTTCTCCTCGTACTCCGGTTCGAGATAGGCGGCATTTCCCACCGCTCCGGAGAGTTTCCCGACACGCATTTGCTCGGCAGCCATCTCGAAGCGCTCGATGTCGCGCTGCACTTCCGAATACCAATTCGCCAGCTTAAGTCCAAAAGTGATCGGCTCGGCATGGATTCCGTGGGTGCGGCCGATCATCGGCGTGTCTTTAAACTCCCACGCGCGCCGCTTCAGCACCTCGCGCAGCTTGATCAGGTCTTCGCGAATAATGGCCGACGCCTGCTTCACCAGCAGCGCCTGGGCGGTGTCAACCACGTCATTCGACGTCAGGCCGTAGTGCAGCCAGCGCGATTCCGGGCCAACCTTTTCCGCGACCGCCGTGGTGAAGGCGATGACATCATGCTTCACCTCGGCTTCAATCTGGTTGATGCGGGCCACATCGATGTCGCTCTTCTCGCGGATGGCCTTGGCAGCCGAGTGCGGTACGATTCCGGCCTCGGCGAGGCTTTCAGTGGCGGCAATTTCCACATCGAGCCACCTCCGGAATTTGTTTTCGTCATTCCAGATGCGCCCCATCTCGGGCCGGGTGTAGCGAGCGATCAAGCGTGAACTCCTTTGCAAGCTGGCATTGTGGCCGGGACGAAACTCTCCATTGTAACTGCTTCCGGATTGAGTCCAGACCAGGCCTCAAGGTGGATACGCCTTTGACAGTGCTCCGGATCGGCAAAAGTGCTATATCCTTCTATCAATCACGCCTCTGCGCTCGGTATTCCAGGAGACGTACAGATGCGCGCAACTCGCCAACTCGAGTTCAGCAACAAGGCCGCCTGCCTCCGCGAGGCGTGGAGGCGAAGCGCCTGCCTGCTGGTCGTGCTCGGGGCTGCCCTCTCTCTGCCCGCGCAAGACCTCCCGCCGCCGTGGCTTGAACCGACTGCAAATGCGCTCGCGGGAATCAAACAGTGTGGCAAAACCATCGCCAAAAGTGCACCCGACATTTCCTCCAAGCTCTTCGATGCACAGAGGCAGTTGACGAGCGGACTACTGAAGGGTGGATACGCCAACGAGCAGGCCGGCTATGGAGAGGGATACAACCGCGGCGGCAAGTACAACCGGCAGGGCGGATGGTTACTAAATCCGCCGCCGAAAGAATATGTCGAGGACCTGTCGCATGAGGCCCGGTGGTGCGTTGAGGTGGCGAACGTGCTGAACACCCAACCCAACGAGAAGGAGGCTGCATTAAAGGTCCTGGAGAGCATCGCCAGCGACCTCCACATCAAGGTGGTGGACTGTCGGGCGTGGGGAGCAGGACGGCTGATCACCGTTATCGCGAGCACCGTCAAGAACGGCCAGCCGGATCCGGGATGGACGGTGATGTACAAGTGGGTGTCCGTCAGCGGACTTAATTCGGCGGAGCTGTCCTTCCCACAGGAGAGTACCCCGACTTCGAAAGCCGTGCCACCCGGCATGTACTCGCTGTATGCCACCAAGCAAGTAGGCGGCACGTTGGAGAAGACCCAGCCGGTAACGGTGTCGGCCTTCCAGGATGCAAAAGTCAAATGCGAGATACCGGTGCCGTAGGCTTACGAGCCGAGAGTAACGAAGCTGTACCCCACGAGCCGGTGCGCTTCGCCGCCTTCGCCAAATTCTTTAAAGCCTACATGGGGACGGCCTCGGTGGTGACGGCATCTCTTCCCATTCCTCTGGCAGCGTTCCACCTCATCCCCACTTATGCGGCGCAGGAGAAGTTCTTGTCAACTTATACCTCCCTGTTCTGCTTCCTGATGCTGGGCTACCTGTTTTACATCCGCCACTGGCTGGGCCGGCTGATGTTCTATACCAGGCCGGACGGACACGTAAGGCTCCGCGCTTTCGTGTCCTGGGTGCCGTTGCTGCTCATCCTGGCTTCCCTCAGCCTGGTATTCCTCTACCACTACTATTTAATGCAATCGCTGATCGCATTCTCGGAACGTGGCGTCATGAACGCCACGACCGATCTGCTGAAGGCAGCCGACTACCGCGAGATTCCCCTCAGCTTGCAGTTGACCGTGTGCTATCTCGGAATGTTCCTCACTGCGGAAGCAGCATTCATTCTGATGGCGCTGCGTGAGTACTTGCAGGACGTCCTGCACATCCAGGACGCGTCGCTCATCCGGTTGCCTCGATCAAGACGCGGCCAGTGAGGAACCGGCGTTTGTGCTTCAGGTAGAGCAGGCCTTCAGGCCTGCGTTC
>JBKQKT010000078.1:0-3573 GCA_052147365.1 Candidatus Korobacteraceae bacterium
CTTCCCGATCTCAGGATTCTTATCCTGAGCCAACACGATCCCGCCCACCTGCTGACCTCGTCACTTGAAGCCGGCGCGAACGGCTGCGTGGACAAGGCTCGCATCCCCACGGACCTGGTGCCGGCAATCAGACGCCTGCTCGAGGCCTGATCAATTATCCAGCGCTACCGCCAGGCTGATTGGGTTGTTGATCGCATGCGGCGAGCCAGGAACGAGAGTCAGATTCTGCCGTCAAAGTTGTAAACGTACAGACCTTGCCCCGCGGGATTCCCACCAGCGCCCGAGCAGCAACCGGTTAGAACGTGTACGTGACCGGCGTTGTCCCAGAGAACACTGGCGAAGCTATTGCCCGGCACGAGTTGTGCCGGCCCCAGAGTCGCAAGCGTGCCGTCCGATTCCAACTTGTAAATCTGCACCGCGCCGCAACCACCTTTGGACTGGCAACTGGCAGTGCCCGCCAACGCGAGATAAGCGCCGGTCGGGTCGAAGGCCATGCTGTTCTCGTACACCGCAGGCATCAATCCCACGCTCGTGACGAGCGCCAGCGTTCCGTCGGGGTTCTCGGTATAGGTACCGAGGAGGTAGCCATCGTTATTACAGCCATACTCGCTTCCCCACCACGACAGCACAATGTAGCCCGTTCCCGAGACGGCCATATTGCCTGGAACGCATATACCATCATCTGGGCTGGGAGGGGACGGCGGTGAGGCCACGCCCGGCCCGCCATTCGAAAGCTGTCGCAGTGTTCCATTTCCCTCGCGCTGAAAGTCTGCCAGTCCTGAGAGCCAGGGCACGGTGTAAGCGAAGCGGTCATCCGGCGAAAAAGCAAATATCCCATTCCACTTGGCAAAGCTGCTGGAGGGCGCCGGGTCTTCAACGTAGGTAAGCTTGCCGTCAGCTCCAATCGCCCAGGTTAAGATTTCGCTATTGCAGGAGCCGCAGCTCACTACGCTATTAAACGTCTGCCCGCTACGGTCGGGATTCAACGCGTAGATAAACTGATCGCCTGGATCGGTAATCAAAGCCAGGTCATTCACCATGGACGTAGCTTTCAGTGAACCATTGGCCGCGCGCGTATAGGTCACGATGTCCCGCCCGTCATCACCGAACAGATAATCTCCAATCGAAACCAGGTTGTAGCTAGGGCCCTTGAACGGCGATCCAGAGATAACTTGCGCGCTGCCATCAGCGGCGACGGCAAAGCCCGTCACGTAGCCATCGTAGTTAATTCCCCAGTTGTGATTGAGAGAGGAACCGACATAGACATAAGTGGGCGCCAGCGCAGCAGTGTTCGCCTCGGCTGGGCGCGTAACCCCTTGTAGCATGACGAAGCTGATGAGCACGACAAAAACGAAGCAGGTGGCGACTAACAACGGAGATTTTGCGTGACTGGTGCGGCGCATTTCAGGTACCCTCCCCCGGCACGGTAGGGCACCATCCCATGCAGGCAACCTCCTTGCAGGGTTTCTGCTTCCTTCAGATGGAAAACTGCTGCGCGAAGTTGTCTCGCCGGCTCCGCGGGGCGGAACAGACGCACTATGGCGGCGCCACACGGCAGTGGTCGTCATTCGAGAATTGTCATTACGAGCTCGCTTCAGCGGGCGAGGAATCTGCTGTTTCGGGTGAATCACGCAAAAAGCAGATCCCTCGGCCGCCACGGCGGCCTCGTGGTGACAAATCTTACTTTTTTCTTGCGAAACCACCGGGCGGCCATGCGCACGCCAGAAAACTAGGACAAACCAACCTGTACGCGACCGCGACGCCCGAGGGTGACCTCGTCTGGAGCGGCATCAGCGACTCCTTCAATCCGAGTTCAGCGGCGAAAGCCATCGACGCAGTTGTCAAAGTGGTGGTGAAGAAACTGGAGAAAGAGGGGATCCTCTGAAGCTGAGCGCCACGCGATTTCCACGCCGGGTGCCCTGGGTCTCGCGGTTTTCGAGACCCGGGAGGACACAGTTTGTTGATAAGGGGATGCAAAAATAGTCGGACTTGAGCCGAAAACCTGGGCCGCCCTCATGATTCTTAACTGACCCCCTGCGTCGTACGCATCACCCAGGTCTCGAAAAACGCGAGACCTGGGCCACCCGCCACCCGCCCATTCCTACTTGCTAGCGGTGAGCGACTCCAATCTCGCCAGGCGCTGTTGCAAGTCGCTGATTTGCTCCTGCTGCGTCTTCATCACGTCCTGCTGGGCTGCGACTAAGGTGTGCTGCTTCTGCAATTCGTTCAGCAGCATGGGCGCGAGCGTGTGCGCCTGGTTCGGCACGACTAAAAGTCGTGCCCTGACATGAACCGTTTGACTTCCGAGATGTCACCGTCCGCTGCTGCTCACGCTTCCAGCGTATACCGCTCCGCTGCCAGTCGGTACATCCGCCGCCAGACCAGGCGGTTGATGGTAACAACCACGAGGGCCATGGCGATGGTGGAGGCAAGCAGCAGGTCGAAGTTACCGGAGTCGGTAGCGCGCGAGATGGTCGCGCCCAGGCCTACGGTGGTGTAGGTCTGGTCTTTGAGGTGCTGGTATTCGGCGACGATGCTGGCATACCAGGCGCCGCCGGAAGCAGTGACCATTCCGGTGATGAGGTAAGGAAAGATGCCGGGCAAAATTAGTTTGCGCCAACGTTCGCTGGTAGTGAACTTGCAAACCATGGCCGCCTCTTTCAGGTCGGTCGGAATTGCCATGGCTCCGGCGATGACGTTGAACAGAATGTACCACTGCGTTCCCAGCAGCAGAAGCACGATGGAGCCGAGCCCCAACCCACCGCCAATACGAATGAGCACGAGCAAGACAATGGGAAACAACGCCGTTGCCGGAACCGACGCGGCAATCTGTGCCAGCGGTTGCGCGATGCGCGCCAGTTTGGGATTGAAGCCGATGGCAACTCCTGCGGGAATTGCCCAGGCCGCACCGATGGAAAGTGCGAGCATTACGCGCAGGAAGGTTGCGCCTGCGCCGATCAGCAGTTCGCGATACTCCTCGCCGTTCAACCCGGTGAGCATCACAACGGCCCGCGTACTCGCATACAGCACGGCGAGCAACGCAATGAGCGCGATGATACGGCCGGTCCAGACCTTCCAGGGAGCTGCCGGAGTGTCGTCCTCAGCACCGTGATAAAGGCGCGCGAAGTGAAGCGCAAGGCGCTCCTGCAATGGCCGGACGGTCTTCTTGCGTAGCCGCCGCAATCCACGCGAGCCTTCAAGGACATGGAGAAACCATGAGTGCGGCACGTCGGTGCTTTCCACCTGCTCCATTTTGAATTTTTCCGCCCACGCGATCACTGGTCTCCAGACGAATTGGTCGAGCAGAACGATGACCGCGATCATGGTTCCGACGCCCCATAAAATCGCTTGCGTGTCGCCGGCGCTGGCGGCAGTTTGCAGATACGATCCGAGACCCGGCAAACGAAAGTCGCGGTCGCCGAGCACGAACATCTCGCAGGCCATGAGGAAAAACCAGCCGCCTGCAACCGACATCATGGAATTCCAAACCAGACCGATCGCGGCGTACGGCAACTCGAACTGCGTGAAGCGTTGATACCAATTGAAGCGGTAAATCTTGGCGGCCTCGCGCAT